>JAOTUY010000070.1 GCA_029863625.1 Acidimicrobiia bacterium | reverse complement strand
GGAGTACGTAACCCTGCCCCACGGCTGGCGTGACGATGCCGAGCGGACCGCGGACTGGTGTCAGAGAGCGCTCGAGCACGTTGCCGCCCTGCCTCCCAAGCAGAAGAAGCCCAAAAAGAAGTAGAGGGATACTTCCGAACTCGGCCAGAGCGCATGCTCTAGCTGGTGCTACTCCGACGGGGAACCAACAGCCACCAGGTAGGCCGCAACCGCGGCCGCACCAGCCAACATGGTCAATCCAAGTGCTACCAGACCGACCGAGACGAAGAGGGGTAGGAGCACCCAACGGCACAATGCCGCGAAGCTGAGCGACAATAAGACAACCCGCCAGGGGCGAGTTGATGTCGGGGATTCGATGGACGGCTCGCTGGTCCGGGTTGGCCGTTCGGCCACGAGAGACATGTACCCTCCCCTTCTCGGGATAAGTACATTGTGCAGTAGTGCGGCGGGTGTGGCTAGAGCTAATTTGTGAAAATTTACCACCCACCTCACCGCCGCCCGGCGACCTCACACTGCTTTTAGCGCTGCTTCGTCGGCCGGACAATGGAACGTCGGATGACGGACAGTCGTAATTCGACCCCACGTGTCGGTCGAGGAACAAATAGTCGGGCGGGCGACTTCTACAGTGGTAGTGGCGGCGATGCCGTCTGCGCGCTACAAACGGGGAAGCAACATGAACCACGATTCTCAATCCCAAGTGCTTGCGCTCGGGAACTATGCGCCGCTGGTCCACATGCGGCTTCACCGCTGGGAGGAGGAGGGGTTCGGGCGACGACTCTGGGCGAAGGACCCGACCCTCTGGTTTGCCGATCCCCAGCCTGAGCTGACCGACCGCCTTGGCTGGCTGACGCTCCACGAGACGATGCGCAGCAAGCTTGCGGCGCTGCGTGCCCTGGCGGACGACATCAAGAATGAGGGCTTCCGCCATGTTGTCCTGCTGGGAATGGGAGGCTCGAGCCTCGCCCCCGAGGTCTACCAGCGGACTTTCGGCAACGCACCCGGCTACCCGGAATTGCTGGTTCTCGATAGCACGCATCCCGACGCCGTCCGGGCGGTCCGCGACCGGATCGACCCGGCCAAGACCCTCTTTGTGGTTTCTTCGAAATCGGGCGGCACTCTGGAGACTATGTCCGGCTTCCGCTATTTCTGGGCGGCCGTCGCCGACGTTGCCTCTGTTCCTGGAGGTCACTTCGTTGCTGTGACCGATGCGGTTTCGTCATTGGAGACCCTGGCGACGGACCGCGACTTCCGGGCCGTCTTTCAGGCCCCTTCCGATGTTGGGGGCAGGTACTCCGCGCTGACCGACTTCGGGTTGGTGCCCGCTTCGATTATCGGGGTTGATCCCGGCCGACTGCTCGATCGGGTCGCAACCATCGCTGCTGCCACCGGGCCCTCCGTTGCTGCACCCGACAATCCAGCCCTCCAGGTGGGGGCGGCCATGGGTGAGTTGGCGCTGGTAGGCCGCGACAAGGTCACGTATGTCGTCTCGCCGACCCTGGCTGCTTTCCCGGATTGGGTCGAGCAATTGATCGCCGAATCGACCGGCAAGGACGACAAAGGGATCGTCCCGATAGCCGGCGAAGAACTGAGGACCCCCGAGGCGTACGGTCTGGATCGGTTCTTTGTCTACCTGTCGCTCGATGGGGAGCAGGACGACGCTCAAGCCGCTGCGCTGCAGGAACTCCAGGCTGTAGGTCATCCGGTAGTCCGGATCAGACTCGAGGACACCTACGACCTGGCGGTCGAGATGTTCCGCGCCGAGATGGCAGTCGCCGCCGCCGGCGCGGTGCTCGGCATCCACCCGTTCAATCAGCCAGATGTACAAGACGCCAAGACCCTCGCCAAGGAAGCGATGGAGGGCACCGGCCGGCAGGGCGAGCCACCGGCGGAGGTCGCAACCGCCGATGTCGAAGGATTGGCGGATCAGGCGAGGGCCTGGCTGAGCACCGTCGAGCCCGGCGACTACCTAGCGATCCAGGCCTACCTGCCGATGGACTCATCCGTCGGGGTCGTCCTCCATTCGATCCGACAAGACCTGCAGCGACGCTTTCGCATGGCCACAACCGTCGGTTACGGACCACGTTTTCTGCACTCGACCGGCCAGCTCCATAAGGGTGGCCCCGCCAGCGGGTTGTTCCTCCAAATCGTCGACCAACCCGACCTCGACCTGGCAGTGCCGGAAACCGACTACACATTTGGCCGGTTGATTGCGGCGCAATCCGTTGGCGACTACCAGGCCATGCGACAACGCAACCGAAGAGTGCTGCGAGTCAACCTCGGTAGCAACCGAACGAACGGCCTGGCGGCGCTGCAGGCGGCCCTCGGTGGCTGAGATCACCACTCTGTTTTTCGATGTGGGCGGAGTTCTGGCTACCAACGGGTGGGATCGTCACGCCCGCCGCAACTGCGTGGAGAGCTTCGGGCTCGACTGGGATGAGTACCAGGACCGCCATGAATTTGTTTCCGACGCGTTCGAGACCGGAGCGATGACGATCGACGGTTATCTGGATCGCACTGTCTTCTATCGCGAGCGGGGGTTCACCCGCAGCAACTTTATCGACGCCATGAAGGGTGAATCGCAAGCCGATCCCGAGGCGCTCGACCTGGTCAAGCGGCTGGCCACCACAGGCAACTACCTGCTGGCCACCCTCAACAACGAGTCCCGGGAGCTCAACGCTCACCGGGTGGAGACGTTCGGGTTGCGCCGCTACTTCTCGGCATTTCTGACTTCCGGCTATCTCGGGGTGAAGAAACCGGATCAGCGCATGTATCGCTTGGCGCTCGATATCACCCAACGGGACCCCGAGGAGTGCGTGTTCGTCGACGATCGATCATTGAATTTGGAATGCGCTGCGTTGCTCGGAATGACCGGCGTCCAATTTGAAACGGTCGAACAGCTGGAAACCGACCTGGCCGGGCTAGGGGTAACGACGTGAGGAGCTTCCTATGGAACTGGCAATGATCGGACTCGGCAAGATGGGCGCCAACATGACCGAAAGGTTGGTCAAGGGTGGGCACCGCGTCGTCGGGTACGACCTCAATCCCGAATCCGTCGCGCAGATCGTCGAAATTGGAGCTGAGGGAGCAGTTTCGCTCGAGGATCTGGCCGGCCAACTGCCCGACCCGCAGATTGTCTGGATCATGGTCCCGGCCGGTGGTCCGGTCGATCAGACCATCGAGGCCGTGCTGCCGTTTCTCCGATCCGGTGCCGTGATCATCGACGGAGGTAATTCCTATTATCGCGACACGCTCCGTCGGGCCGAGCAATGCGATTCGTCGGGAGTTCAGGTCATCGACTGCGGCACATCGGGCGGAATCTGGGGGCTGGCGGAGGGTTACTCGATGATGGTGGGAGGAGACCAACAGGTCGTTGAGAACCTCCGTCCGATCTTCGAAACCCTGGCGCCTGCCGCCGATCAGGGGTGGGGGAGAGTCGGCCCGGCCGGGTCGGGCCACTTCGTCAAGATGGTCCACAACGGTATCGAGTACGGACTCATGCAGGCTTACGCCGAGGGCCTGGCGATCATGGAAGCCAAAGAAGACTTCGGTCTCGACCTGCATCAGATCGCCGAGATCTGGCGTTACGGCTCGGTAGTCCGGTCTTGGCTGTTGGATCTCACCGCCGACGCTTTGGCGGAGAACCCCACCATGGAGGGAATCGCTCCGTTCGTGCCCGACTCCGGTGAAGGGCGTTGGACGGTATTCGAGGCCATCGACCTCAATGTGGCGGCTCCGATCATCACCAACTCGCTGTTCCGACGGATCAGCTCCCGCGACGAGGAATCGTACGCCGATCGGATCCTGTCGGCGATGCGGCACAAGTTCGGCGGTCATGCCATCAAGAGCGAGGATGGCTGATGAACCCGCCCTCTGTCGAACCGCATCTGTTCGTGATTATCGGCGCGTCCGGAGATCTCACCAAACGCAAGCTGCTCCCGGCTCTCTATGAGATGATCACCCGGCAGGGCTTAGGCGACGGTTGTCGAATCCTCGGCGTATCGGGATCACCCCTCAATGACGAAACCTTTCGCGTTCAAGCCCGCGAGGCTCTCGAGAAGGCCGGGTTCTCGGATGACGATCTGCGGACCTGGTGCGATCGTTCGCTTCACTACGAGAGTGCCCGGGGCGAGTACGAGGTCGTTGCCGACCGGATCAAAGCCCTCGAAGCTGAATACGGCCTGCCGGGCAACCGGGTGATCTACCTGGCGCTCCCACCCAAAGGCTTTCCAACCGCGATCGAGAGCCTCGGGAAAGCCGGGTTGAACCAGAGCTCTGGTTGGACCCGGTTGGTCATCGAGAAGCCGTTCGGTCGCGACCTCGACTCTGCCCGCGAATTGAACACCATCGTTCATGCCCACTTCGCAGAGTCACAGGTCTACCGCATCGACCATTATCTAGGCAAAGAGACCGTCCAGAACCTCCTCGTGTTTCGTTTCGCCAACGCCCTGTTCGAGAATTCGTGGAATCGCGATCGTGTGAAGGATGTACAGATCACAGTCGCGGAGGATCTGGGCATCGGCACTCGCGCCGGCTATTACGAGGAAGCGGGTGCGTTACGTGACATGGTCCAGAATCATCTCACTCAGGTATTCACGCTGATCGCCATGGAGCCTCCGGTCTCGTTCGAGGCTCAGGCCATTCGCGATGAGAAAGTCAAGGTGCTTCGTTCGATCACCAAGATCGATCGTGACGCCGTCGTGTTCGGCCGGTATACCGCCGGTGAGATGGATGGCGAGCAGGTACCCGGGTATCACGGCGAGGAGGGCGTCCCCCCCGATTCGACAACGGAGACCTTCGTCGCGCTACGTCTCGATGTGGACAACTGGCGATGGCAAGGGATTCCGTTCTACCTGCGGACCGGCAAACGTCTGCCACGCCGCCTAACCCAGATCGTGGTGACCTTCCGCGAAACGCCCGTCTATTTCTTCACTGATGCCGAATCCGGCTCGGTCCACACGAATATGTTGGTGATCACCTTGCAGCCCGATGAAGGGTTTCGCCTCTTCTTCAACGTGAAGGCCCCGGAGGATCAGTTGCGCCTCGAGACCCGCCCGTTCCAGTTCTCGTACCGGGAGGCATTTGGCGAGCTACCCGGCGCCTACGAGACCCTGATCTTCGACGTGCTCACCGGCGACCAGACACTCTTTGTTCGCGGTGACGAGGTTGAGGAATCGTGGCGCCTCTTCACACCCCTCCTGGACGGTGATCTCGATTTACACCTTTACGAAGCAGGAACCTGGGGTCCGGAAGCGGCAGACCAGTTGACACTCCGGCATGGAAACAGCTGGACCATCCACTGAAGCGGCGGGCGATTACCCGGTGACCGCGCTGAGCGCGCAACCCGTTCGGCCGGCCGGATACACTCCAGTGTGCATGCATGTGACGAGAATCCCGTTGTCGGTACTGCTGGTGCTGGCCTTGTTCCTGGCCGCTTGTTCGAGTGGCGGCACTGGCACCGAAACGCCCCCATCCACCCTGGTTGACGTCACCTCACCCACGAGGCTGCTCGGCGAGTGGGTCCCGGCCGGCCTTCGGCCGGAGGGACTCCTCATCGGCGATACGCTGACCGTTGCCGGTGATCGATTCGTCGTATTCGAAGAGAACGATGGCCGGCAGGTGGCGGTCTGGACGTCGGAGGATGGCAGGAGCTGGTCTTCCGGCGACAACGCAGCCTTTCCGTCTGGGGCGCACGTCTTGTGGGCGCGCGGCAACGAACACGGTGCGATAGCGGTCGGCTGGTCCGGTCAACCTTCATGGCCACCCAATCCGGAGTCGCCGCCGGTCTTCGATCGGGTTTGGACAACAACCGACGGTCTGGTCTGGACACCAGGACAGTTCCGGCCGGTCTTGCCGGAATCAACCGAGTATGTGGATTGGTACACGGAGGTGACCACCGCGCTGGCCTACGAAGGCGGGTTTCTGCTGGTTGGACAAGCGCGATGGTTCCTCGAGGGGGACGCCATTGGCGACGATATGGGTCTTGACGGTGGCGACATCGTTGCCTTCCCGGCGCTAGCAGAGGGTGGCGGTTGCACGATCGAGGGCCTCTACCGCGACGGTGACCCTGCGTTCACCGTGCCGTGCGCCGACTACGGGATCGATCCAGAGGCGGGCGGACTTTTCTCTGCGCGGCCACCCGTGATGGCGGCCGGGAATCGGGGCGGATCGTGGGAGATCATCGAAACGACCGGGCTCGAGAACGTGCCGGTCATCGACGCCGGCGTCGGTCCCGATGGCGTATCGCTGTTCTCATACCCGCAGTTCGATGTGCCTCGCTACTGGACCTCGGTGGATCTGCGCACCTGGCAGACGGTTGAGGGTATCCCGGGGATCGAGGCCGAGGGTGTCTATTCGATGCAAACCTGGCGAGATGGATGGGTAGCCGACATCGGATATCAGGACGTCGAAGGCGGTGAACTCTGGTGGACCCGGCTCGGTTCGACCTGGGCGAGCGCCGGCGTTGAAGGGAAGCACGGACCATTTGCCGTCGGCCCATTCGGGCTTATCACCGTGACGACTCCTCCCGCTTCGCCCGACTCTACCGAACTCTGGTTTACACCCGACGGTGTGAACTCGGCAGTGTTCGATGTTGTGGAATTGTTCGGTTCCGATGCGGTAGCGGATGGTTTCGCGGTCGGCTCCGATTCGGTCGTTGCGGTGGTTTCAACGTTCGACGAATCGGCCGAGTATCCGTGGATCGCCAAAGTGTGGGCGGGCATACCGTCGGGGGAGTGAACCTCAGGAACCGTCCGCAAGAGGGGATTCTCCCCGTAGGGTCTCCCGCGGCCTGGACGTACCGAGGGCTATCCATCCGGCTCCGGCGATTAACCCGAGGGCAATTGCCGCTTCGAGCGGGGTGATCCGGTCGCTCACGCATACCGATCCGTTGCTTTCCCCAGCGTCTGAGTTGACCGACAATCCCGTCACCGTCCCGCCACCGACGAACCAACCGCTCTGCATCCCGGAGTGGAGCTCGGCACGTGTGTAGGTGATCCGTCCCTGCGGATTCTCCGAGTAGTCCCAGCAGGCGGGATCCTGATGGGCAAAGAAGGCCAGGCCGGCTACAACCGCCAACGCCGGGATGGCAAGAGTGACCAGGGCTCGTCTCCATGACCGGCCCGACTGTGGCATCGGCCAGCGTAGGGCCGCCTGCACGAACAGAAGCACCGGGATGACGAACACCAGACCCACCGAGAGGAGGGTCAGCGCGACGGGTAGTAGGCCGGTCACAATCGCCGGCCAGAGCAGGCGGGGGTCGTTTCGACGGAGTGCAATGCCCGCAACGAGGCCGGGCAGGGCGAGCAACCCACCGAGGGCCATTGCAGCCGGAACGGTTTCGAGTTGAAGGCGGGGTTCGCCCCCAGTCCATGCGAGCGCGGCCCCGCCCAGCCCGAGGCCGATGAACATGACTGCCCCGATGATGATCAGAACTCGAGTGCTTGGCGGAGCCGCGTGATTCTGTGTGCTCGGCACGTCAGGCCTCCCAGTTCCAGAACTCGATATCGAGCAGACTCGCACCTTCCGCCCCAGACGCGTCGACGATGCGCTTGATCTCGTCGCTTGGTCCGGTCATGACAAGCGAGACTACCCGCGGTTTGTTCTCGGCCTACCAGTCGGCCACCGTTTCGATGTTGCGCAGCGATATCCACGAGAAGCTTGATGGATCGGAGAAGCCGATCATGAAGGTATTTCCGCCCGGTGGTAGCTGAGGTGATGGTGTTCATGCCCGAGAGACGACCGCCCGGGCGAGGAAGTTACCTCCTCAATTCGATCCCAGCAGCCGGCCATGCCCGAAACACCAGAAACAATGGTGCCCGGCCGGGACCCCCGGGTTCTCCCCAGCCGGCCGGGCAACCACACCTACAAAGCGAGGTCTGCCTTCTCCGGATGCACCAATCCCAGGTAATCGATGGTTGGGACCTTCATGGTCTCCGTGTGTGTTCCGGCGTTGAAGACCATTTCGTCGGCGGTGAGGTCCACGTCCACAATCATCTGAAGCCCATACAGGTTCCCGAACGGTGGTTCGGCGCCGCGTTCGCAGTCGTCGAAGATCGGAGCGAATTCCTCCTCGCGGGCCAGGCGGACGTCCTCACTGCCGAGTATCGCCTTTACCTTGTCCAGGTCGAGGAGTCGGTTGGCCGGCAAGACCATCATGATCAGACGTCCGTCGGCGTTGACGATCACCGGTTTGGCGAAACTTCGGCCCGGTACGTGCTCAGCGGCTGCTACCTCCTGGGCGGTAAAGGCTGGTGGATGGTGTTCCACTTTGTAGCCAACACCGTGCGAGATCAGATACTTGCGAACCCGGTGTGCGTCGAGTTCCACGCCGATCACCCCCTCGTGACTCGAGGTCGATCTCCTTCATCCTTCATACACCCAGAGGTCATGCCCGGGCCAGGTGCTGAAAGACCCTATTCGGGCTGGTGCTACCTTATTCGGGACCGGCGGAAGGAGGGCGGGTGTCGGATGGACCAGGAGACTCCGGCAAAACGATCAGCCGACAACGGCTGGTCCCGGCGGTGAAGCGAGCGATCGCCAAATGGTCGGACGATAAGGCTTCCCGCCTGGGCGCGGCTTTGGCCTATTACGCCTTGTTCTCGGTGGCGCCGCTCCTCATTGTGGCGGTTGGCATCGCCGGCCTGGTGTACGGTGGAGAAGCCGCCCGGGGCGAGATCGTCGGTCAGATCGAGGATCGAGTGGGCTCGTCGATCGCCGGCTTCCTCGAGGAGATGATGGCCGGAACACAGGGTGGAGCGGGAGTCGCAGCGACGGTAGTCGGCGTGGTGTTGACGGTCCTGGGCGCCTCAGGCATGTTCCTGCAGCTCAAAGGGTCGTTGAATGTGGTGTGGGATGTGCCCGTGCAGGCCACGAAAGGCATAAGAAACCTTCTTCGCACACGAGCCCTCGCTTTCGTATCGGTATTTGGATTCGGATTGCTTTTCCTTGCCGTATTTGCCGCGTCCAGCGTCGTATCGGCGCTTGGGAACTTCGCGTCCGACGACCTGTCTTTGCCGGTTCCACTTCTGCAATGGTTGAGCCCCGTTGTGATGTTGGGGCTGTTGACCGTCGTGTTTGCCCTCATCTTCAAGGTGCTCCCCGACGCATCGACTCCCTGGTCGACCATATGGAAGGGAGCAGCCTTCACTTCGGTCCTTTTCACCATCGGAACAACCCTGCTCGGGCTGTACCTGGGCGGCGGGGTGGTGACCAGCGGGTTCGGCGCGGCCGCGGCGCTGGTCACTTTGTTGATCTTCGCCTACTACTCAGCGCAGATATTCCTCCTGGGTGCCGAGTTCACCCGCGTCCTGCAACTGGAATCGGAGACTGGCCCTGATGCCAAACCACCGGTCGTTGCGTCGCGGGAGCCGTCCATCCAACACCGAGTGGTCCAATCGACTCCCGTAGCCGCAGTGTGGGCGTTCCTGGCCGGGTTGGCACTGGGCTGGTGGAAGAAGAAGTAGACCGCCGGCATCCAGTGTCCAGCCGGATGGCGTGCCAGACCTGGGCTGCTCGTTGCTGGTTTCCGGGACGAAATTCTCTTGACGAAATATTCATCCATCGTATAGGTTGATATTTGATACCTCTTGAGGAGGCGTTGATGCGGATGCACACAAGAACGCTTATCGGGTTCACCGACCCGGCCAATTCAGGTGTGCGTCCGCGGCCCCTCGCCATGTGATTCTTTCAGCAAGATCGATGAGGAGGCCGCCGACAGCACACCGGCGGCTCTTCTTGTTGGTCAACCAGAACGCGAAAGAATCACGACATGAACGCAATCTACGAGAACGGCCGGTGCGTCTCCTCCGGGCAGAACGACATGTTCTTCTCGGATCGGCCGGACGAATTGGCCCAAGCACAGTCAATCTGCATGGAGTGCAGAGTCCGCCTCGACTGCCTGGAAGTGGCGTTGGAGCGGCAAGAGGAGTGGGGTGTGTGGGGTGGTGTCATCTTCTGGGATGGACGGCCATACCATCGCCGGCGTGGACGGGGTCGACCCCGGCGGGTGGATCAAGGTCTCGAGCTCGCGGCCGACGTCAACGAGCTCTGGCAACAGGTCAGGTCGGCATGACGACCCCCGCAATGCTCTCTCGCTCTCCGTGAATAGAACACCGGCCGGGAAATCCCGGCCGGTGTTTGTTGAGGAGTCCTAGGTTGCCGTCAGAGAGCCAGCATGTTGCGCAAGGCGCCCGGACTTGCCGGGTGACGCAGCTTGGCCAGGGCTTTGGCTTCGATCTGGCGAATACGTTCGCGGGTCAACTCAAAATGCCGGCCCACCTCATCGAGGGTGCGAGGGACTCCACTGTCCAGACCGTAACGCATGATGAGCACGGTCCGTTCCCGGTCGGTCAAGCTGGCCAGCACGGATTCCAGATCTTCCTTGCGCATGCCGAGGGCAACCGTTTCAAAGGGGGCGGTCGCGTCGGTGTCTTCGATAAAGTCTCCGAGCACCGCGTCTTCGTCGCCGACCGGTTCGAAGATGGAGACCGGCTCTGGTGCCACTTTGATTGCCTCAATGACCTTTTCTACCGAGATTGCGGAGAACTCGGCGATCTCGGCAGGGGTCGGGGAGCGACCGAGCCGCTTGACCAGGTAGTTGTCGGCTTGCCGCACCTGGCTGATGGTGTCCATCATGTGGACGGGAACCCTGATCGTCCGGCCCTTATCGGCAATGGCTCTGGTGATGGCCTGGCGAATCCACCAGGTGGCGTAGGTAGAGAACTTGAACCCCTTGCGGTACTCGAACTTTTCGACGGCTCTGATAAGCCCGAGGTTGCCCTCCTGGATCAGGTCAAGCAGCGACAGGCCGGAATTGGAGTATCGCTTGGCGATGGACACGACGAGGCGCAGGTTGGTCTGGATGAACTGGTGACGCGCCTCCACCCCGCGGCGCACAGTCGCAAGGAGTTTGCGCCCTTGGGCCTCGGTGTAATTCCCCTCGTCGAGCGCAGCCTGAGCTTGTTCACCCTTTTCGATGGCTTTGGCGAGGTCTACCTCATCGGCCGCGGTGAGAAGTCGATAAGCACCGATCTCGTCAAGGTATTGACGGATGGCATCTTCTCGTGCTTCGGATTCTGCTGTCTTGCGGCGTGTCGCCACTCGAGCTCCTCCAGACCGGTCTCAGGATGGTACCTATGACAACGCTCGTACCTTGGCATTAAGGTCGACTGATCGGCTCTTTTCCTTGAGCGATCTGAGAAACCGTTGATCATTTAGGCGGGCGACCCGCGAGCCGGCTCGGGAAAGCGGCTCTCATGAACGACTGGGGGAGGGGGACCATCACTTGGCACAGTCCCAAAGTTCGCTGATCGAGCCGGTCGACGCGACCGTTTTTCGTGATGACGGATGCCCAGGGGGTCCCCGCAGATGTGCCCGTCAGATGAACCGATGCTTCCTGGTACGCTGTTGGACCGCCCGGGCGTTTAGCTCAGTTGGAAGAGCGCTGCCCTTACAAGGCAGAGGTCGGCGGTTCGAGCCCGTCAACGCCCACGAGAAGAAACCCCTGCTCAGCGGGGGTTTCTTGGTGTTCTAGGCCAGTTTGCAGCTTGACGTTTTTGGCCCAACCCCACGAGAACCCCACAAGCCAGTTACTGGACCCCGGTCAGCGCCGATGGTTGGGGGAGTTTCTCAGCGTTGATGTGGGTGTAGATCTTGAGTGTCGTCCGGGGGTCGCTGTGACCGAGGTATGCCTGTACTTCGGCTGGGTTCCACCGGTCAACCGTGAACAGACGAGTGCTGGCCGTGTGGCGGAGATCATGGATGCGAGCCTCAAATCCAACCTGCTCGATTATCTTCCGCCACACCCTTCGCCTCCAATTGTCGTAGCGGATTGGGCCGCCCATCGAGGCGGTGAACAGAAAGCCGGAGAAGTTGACCACTGACTGTTCGGCCATGTGTGGGCGGAGCCGTTCCAGCACATCGAAAGGCATGGGGATGGTGCGACCTGGATCTCCTTCGGTCCTGCCTTTGACCGGTCGGAGACCCTCCCGCCGTGACATCGACAAGGCGATGGTCAGCATGCCGGTGCCGAAGTCGATGTCTGCCCGGCGAAGAGCGATAGCCTCGCTGACCCTGAGACCACATCGGGCAATCAGGAGAACCATTGGGGCAGTTTCGACGGTCGGGCGGATGGCCCGTGTGGCGACCGGGGTAGTCGGGGCGGGGGTTAGCGGTTGAAGAACCCGACCAGTCCCACGACGACACCTAGCCCGACGATGCCGTAGGTGCCGGTGATCAAACCGACCACCACGAAGATGAGACCCATCGCCAGACCGATCTGAGGGGCTTGATTGCGAAATCTCTCCATGGCGGGGAGGGTAGCCGCTCTCTAACCCACTGCTTGGACGGCTGGCCGGTGTGGCGACCGGGGAGGCCGGGGTGAGGGTCACTCGGTGATGGGGCCGGGGACCCGATCAATTCAAGACTCAAGCAACTGTTTGAGATTGGCGAAGTTGCGTTCCCACTGTTTGTTGAGTTGACGACGAATGATGGGAGTTGCGAGCTTGAGAAACCCCCCCGGTTCAACTTGCGCCAAGATGGAGAGTTTCGTCGCCTCATCGGCATCATCGAATGAATAGGTTGCAGTAAAAGGTACGGGTCCGGTCAAGGTCTTGATGGTGACCGAAACGTTTTGTTGGTAGGCGAGTACTTCGTAGGAGGTCTTCATGGTTCTGCCCATGAATTCGACGTGATCGGTGAAGGTTGATCCGACTTCAATTTGGCCCTGAGATGTCTTCTGTGTCTTGACAACCTCTTCGGAGTTGGGTGATGGCGATGCGGTACAGGGCAGCGTTGGCTTGTCGGTTGCCGCCCCGGTTGAGCCGGTACTTGTGGGGGTTCCCGGACCAAACCGGGATGGGGGCGACCCCGGTCCACATCGCGA
>JAOTUY010000018.1 GCA_029863625.1 Acidimicrobiia bacterium | reverse complement strand
CTCCGGCAGGGTCGCCAGCTCCGCAGCCACCACGAACAAATCCCGCTGGATGGCGAGTATTCGTTCCGCAACGGCGCTGGGCGCCTGCGCGCGGGCCGTTCCCAGCACAGCCACCGCCTCGTCGACAGTGCCGTATGCCTCGGTAGCGTCGTCGTCCTTCGATACTCGGCCCCCGTACAGAAGGCCGGTCGTGCCGTCGTCGCCCTTTTTCGTATAGATCTTCAAAGCCAGGTGAGTCTACCGGCCGCCAACAGGCCTTCAGCTACCAGCCAACGACCGGCGACACCAGCCCCGATCACCGTCAGCACCGCCAGATACGACAGACCGGTGGCCGCCATGACCCCCGAGTAGGCGGGTTCTTTGAGCGCCAACCACACCGCCAGCACAAGGACCACGCTTACCATGCTCAAACCCAAGAAAGCCCAGCCGACGCCGGGTTCTGCCACGGACCAAGGCCAACCCACTTGCGAGGCCAATAGCACGGTATCCAGGACGATGCCGGTCAGCGCGGCCAGCGCCAGGCGCCGGAGCGGCCGGCGGGGAAGCCGGGGATCGACCAGGTACCAGTGCCCAAGAAGCATCTCGTTGGTCACTCCACCCAGAGCAACGGCGCCGGTCACCGCCACCGGCCAGGTGCCGAGCGAAGCCGACACAATCAGGAATCCGATTGAGGCGATCCCAAAAAAGACCGCAGCCACCGCCGGACGGCGCGCCATGGCGGCGGCCACCAGCAAGGCGATAGTGCCGATCGCAGCCGGTCCTCCACCCCCGGCCGCCCAGGCCGCCCCGCCCACCAGCAATCCAACCCCGGCCACCAACCACAGAAACCCCGGGCCGACCACCCGCCCGGCGGCGATCAAAGCGGCTCCAGCGGCCAAACCCGCCGACCAGGTGGCGAGCACCAGAGTGGGGTTGAGAGTGATGAGAGGTCCTTGCTCGAAGGCAAAGAGCCTATCGAGCGGCCTTCCTTGCGGTCAAAGCCCGTTCAACCAATCGGAAACCCGCTCTGCAATTGCCCCGGGGGTGAAGCCGAGTTCTCGAGCGATGATCTCGGCCGGCGCTGAAGCTCCGAATCGGTCGATGCCAATGTTGAGGCCGGCCGCTCCGGTGATGCGCTCCCATCCGAACGTCGACGCCGCTTCGATCGAGACAATGGGAAGTCCGTCGCCGAGGACCTCAGCCCGGTAGGGGGCGTCCTGGGCGAAGAAGGCTTCCCAGCAAGGCAGACTCACCACCCGCGCCGACGTCCCCGCTTCGGCCAGTTTTTCTGCGGCACCCAGCGCCACGGATACCTCCGATCCGGTCGCGACCAGCACCACGTGGTCGCCTTCCCGGATGATGTACCCGCCCCGCTCAACGAGACCCTCCCGGCCGATTCGCTCCAGCACCGGCAAGGCTTGCCGGCTCAAGACGAGCACCGTAGGTCCATCGGTACGGTTGAGAGCCAGCTCCCACGCTTCGATGGTTTCACTCGCATCGGCGGGTCGCACCACCCACAGGTTGGGCATAGCCCGCAACGACGCCAGCTGCTCGATGGGCTGATGGGTCGGACCGTCCTCCCCCAAGAAAACGGAGTCGTGGGTGTAGACCCAGATGCTGGGGGCTGCCATCAGCGCCGACAAGCGGAGGGCGGGACGCATGTAGTCGCTGAACACGAAGAAGGTTGCGCCGTACGGGCGTAGTCCGCCGTGCACCGCCAGACCATTGACGATCGCACCCATGGCGTGCTCGCGTATGCCGAAGTGGATGTTGCGGCCGGTCCGGTCATCAACCGAAAAGCTACCGCTGAAGCTGACAACAGTCTTGGTCGACTCGACGAGGTCGGCAGCCCCGCCCAGAAACCCCGGCATCGCCGTGGCGATCTGGTCGAACAGCTTTCCCCCGGCCGCCCGGGTGGCGAGGCTGCTCCCCGGCTCGAACCCCGGGTTCCGAAGCTCGATCGGCTTCGGGTGGAAGTGGGAGTCCCAGAGCGCTGCAAGCTCGGGTTGGTCGGCGAACAGCTCATCTTTGCGATCGAGCCACTCCTGGCGAGCCTCGCGACCCCGCTGCATGCTCTGCGAGAAATAGGCCCGCACTTCATCCGGTACATAGAAAGGCTCGTCCGGCCAGCCCATCAGTTCCTTGGTGAGCTTGAGTTCGTCTTCGCCCAGGGGCGCCCCATGCACGCCGGATGTGTCTTGGCGGTTGGGCGACCCGTGCCCGATATGGGTATGGCTGATGATCAAGGAGGGGCGATCCTCAACCGCCAGAGCCTCCAGAGTGGCCGCTTCGATTGCGTCCCGATCGTGCCCGTCGATCTCGAGGGTGTGCCAGCCGACCGCCCGAAACCTTCCGGCAACATCCTCTGTGAAGGTGATGGAGGTGGGACCGTCGATCGAGATACCGTTGCTGTCGTAGTAGTACAACAACCGGCTCAATCCGAGATGCCCCGCCAGGGAGGAGGATTCAGCCGAGATGCCCTCCATCAGGTCGCCGTCCGAGACAAAACCAAACGTCCGATGGTCGAACAAGTCCGGACCGAAGACGGCCCGCAGGTGTTCCTCCGCCATCGCCAGGCCGACCCCCATACCAAATCCCTGGCCGAGCGGACCCGTGGTCACCTCGATCCCGAGGTTGAGATGACGCTCCGGATGACCGGCGGTCACCGAACCCCACTGACGGAACTGCCGCAGATCTTGCATGGTCACCGGAAACCCGGACAGGTGGAGCAGTGAGTACAGCAACATCGATCCATGACCGTTCGAAAGGACGAATCGGTCGCGATCGATCCACCTCGGATTCGACGGATCCACCTTCAGGAATTTGGTCCAGACGACCGTTGCCAGATCCGCCATTCCCATCGGCATCCCCGGATGACCCGAGTTGGCCTGTTCAACGCCGTCGATGGCCAGGCCCTTGAGGGTGTTGACGGCCAGCTGTGCAAAGTCCTTTGTCATGTTTTCTCCCAGTGTCCCGAGTCGCACGTCACGTACAAGCTTTCACCGGTCCTCGATGCACCTGGCGGCGTCATCGTCCTCGACGCACCTAGTCAGCGTAGCGATGGCCTCGATGTTCCCGTTTTCAACGAGTCATCAATCGAGTACACTCGGGCCTGATCACTACTCTCCGTGGCAGTAACTGCTGCCCAAAACAAGGAGTCAATTCGTGCCCCACAATCTCATCGAACCACACGGTGGCGCCCTCGTCGACCTCATGGTCGCCGAGGGCAAAGCAGAAGAACTCAGGGACGCTTCCCGCGATTGGACCTCGCTCGATCTCGGCGACCGTCAGATGTGCGACCTCGAGCTTCTGCTCAACGGAGGCTTCTCGCCCTTGACCGGCTTCATGACGCGGGCCGAGTACGAGGGCGTGTGTAAGGACATGCGGCTGCCCGACGGCACACTGTGGCCCATTCCGATCGTCTTGGACGTATCTGCGGGGCTTGGATCCACCCTGGAACCGGGGGCCAAGCTGGCGCTTCGCGATGCGGAAGGCGTCATGTTGGCGGTGCTCAACGTTGCAGACGTATGGACTCCCGATCGGGAGGCGGAAGCCGAGCTCGTGTTCGGGACGAAGAACACCGAGCATCCCGGAGTCGACGAGCTTCTCAACGATATGGGCCCTGTCTATGTCGGCGGCCGTCTGGAGGGCGTCCAGCTGCCGGTGCATTACGACTTCCGACCCCTGCGGCTCAGCCCTCGCGAGGTGCGTGCGGAATTCGCCGACCTAGGCTGGCGCAAAATCGTCGCCTTTCAGACCAGAAATCCCATGCACCGGGCCCACGTAGAGCTGACGCTCCGGGCGGCCAAAGAGGTCGAAGCCAATCTGTTGATACATCCTGTGGTTGGAAAGACCAAGCCGGGAGATGTCGACCACTACACACGCGTACGCGCCTACCAAGCGGTCCTCGATCGGTACCCCCGCTACACAGCCAAGCTCGCCCTCCTCAACCTGGCCATGCGGATGGGAGGCCCCCGGGAGGCATTGTGGCACGCCATCATCCGCAAAAACCACGGTGCCACCCACCTGATCGTCGGTCGGGACCACGCCGGGCCCGGCAGTGATTCAAAGGGCGAGCCGTTCTACGGTCCGTACGACGCCCAGGAGATGCTCCAACAGTACGAAGCAGAGTTGGGGGTCGCCATGGTTCCCTTCAAGATGATGGTGTATGTCGAGGACCTCGACGTTTACCAGCCCATCGACGAGGTGGCAGAGGATGTTCGCACGCTGAGTATCAGCGGAACAGAACTGCGCGATCGGCTGGCGCACGGGCGCGACATCCCCGAGTGGTTTACTTATCCGGAGGTCGCCCGGGAGCTTCGCCGAACGCACCCGCCCCGCTCCAAGCAGGGATTCACCGTGTTCTTTACCGGGCTATCCGGTTCCGGCAAGTCGACCATCGCCAATGCGCTGCTGGTCAAGCTCCTGGAGCTCGGCGGCCGGCCGGTGACCCTTCTCGACGGCGACGTCGTCCGAAAGAACCTGTCGTCGGAGCTCGGGTTCTCGAAAGAGCACCGGGATCTCAATATCCTCCGGATCGGCTACGTCGCTTCCGAGATCACCAAGAACGGTGGGATCGCCATCTGCGCACCGATCGCCCCCTACGATCACACTCGCCAGGAAGTTCGCCAGGAAGTCGAGGCCGTCGGTGGGTTCTCATTGGTGCACATCTCAACACCTGTTGAAGTCTGCGAGACGCGCGACCGCAAAGGCTTGTACGCAAAAGCCCGAGCGGGGATCATCAAGGAGTTCACGGGGATCTCGGATCCTTACGAGGAACCGGCCGACGCCGAAGTCGTCATCGATACCACGGATATCAGCCCGGAGGAGGCAGCGAATGCAATCGTCCTGCACCTCGAGAGCCACGGGTATATCGAAGGCAACGGCGATCGGCTGTAACGGGCCGACATGAGCTGGGAACAATGGTTCACAACGGCGGTGATTGTCGTCACGATCGCGGTGCTCGTTCGCGACCTGTTTCCGCCTTCGGTGGCTTTGACGGGCGCCATGGTCGCAACGCTGACGGCCGGGATCATCACCCCGGCCGAGGCGCTGGCCGGTTTCAGCAACCCGGCCCCGGTCACGATCGCCGCCCTCTACGTGCTCGCCAAGGCGGCCGACAAGACCGGCGCCCTGACGCCGCTGGTTGGGACTCTGCTGGGCACCAACCATTCACAACGCAAGACTACGGCCCGCCTCACCGTACCGACAACACTGGCCTCGGGCTTTTTGAACAACACCCCGATCGTCGCCATGCTGATCCCGCAGGTGGAGAACTGGGCCGCGGCCCGCGATCGGCCTCCCTCGCATTATCTGTTGCCGTTGTCGTACGCGGCCATCCTGGGCGGAGTCGTGACCCTGATGGGAACCGCAACCAACATTGTCGTCTCCGGGCTCCTGGAAGCGGCCGGTTACGATCCTCTCGGGTTCTTCGAGATCACCAAGATCGGTCTCCCGGTTGCCCTGACCGGCCTGGCCCTCATCATTGCCCTGGCTCCGGCCCTCATGCCTTCCCGGCGTTCTGCCAGCCAATCCAGCCGGGAGGAGATGCCGGAGTTCACCGTGGACATGGTCGTTGAAAAAGGCGGTCGGCTGGACGGTGCCTCCGTCGAAGGAGCCGGCCTGCGCAACCTGGCCGGCGTCTTTCTTGTCGAAATCGAACGAAACGGTGAGATGATTGCGGCCGTTGGGCCGGACCAAGTGCTGCACGGTGCCGACCGGCTCAGATTCGCCGGCCGGGTCGATAATGTTGTCGATCTCCAGAACCTCACAGGTCTGACCCTGGCCGAACAAACCCATGTTGATCTGGTCGACACCCCCCAAGCCGCCCACTTCCAAGCAGTGATCGGCGCCGGATCGTTCTTGTCCGGCCGTTCCTTGAAAGAGATCGGCTTCCGGAGCCGGTACCAGGCGGCGGTGGTCGCCATCCACCGGGCCGGGCACCGCGTAGAAGCGAAACTGGGCGACATCGACCTTCGAGCCGGAGACACGCTGCTGGTCATAGCCGATCCCGGCTGGCAAGACCGCTGGAGCGACCGGCAAGACTTCATCCTGATCAGCTCGCTGGCGAGTGTTCCGCGGATCCGCTCCCGGCGGGCACTGGCGGTGGCCGCGGTTGCCGTGGGTATCGTCGCCACGGCCGCCACCGGAATGCTGGCGATGGTCACGGCCGCCTTGCTGGGTGCAGCGGCCCTCGTCGTGTTTGGTGTGGTCAGCCCGCGAGAGGCCAAGGCTTCGGTGGATCTCGACGTCATCGTGACGATCGGTTCGGCCTTCGGTTTAGCCGCCGCCATGGATGCATCGGGTCTGGCGGCAACGATTGCCGGGGGTCTTGTGGACGGCCTGGGAACGATGGGCCCCACCGGTCTTCTGGCGGGCGTCGTCGTGGCAACCGTGGTCCTCAAGGAGTTGATCACCAACAAGGCGGCGGTCTTGCTGATCTTCCCGATCGCCGTCGCCACCGCCAATTCGGTCGAAGCCAATCCGCGCGGATTCGCACTGGCAGTCGCCGTGGTGGCGGCAACCTCTTTTCTCACGCCGATCGGTTTCCAGACCAACATGATGGTGTACGGACCGGGGGGCTATCGGTTTACCGACTATCTGCGTTTGGGTATCCCCCTCACCGTGGCAGTGGTAGCCGTAGTCCTCGTGGGTGTTCCCATCATCTGGCCATTCTGAAGGAGCACCATGAACGAAAGAGATCTGATCAGGATCGAGCGCGCCCTGCTGGCCGCCGAGCAGGTGTTGGACGGCTTCACTCCGGGCGAGATCGAGTCGGTGCTGAAGGCCGGCGGTGATCCGTTGACCATGGCCGACCTCGCCGTAAACGAGGTGCTGGCCAACATCCTGCCCCAGCCCGGTGAGGGCTGGCTCTCTGAGGAAACGGCCGATGACGCCTCCCGGCTCGAGTGCAGTCGGGTATGGGTGGTCGATCCCATCGACGGTACCCGGGAATTCATTCAAGGTATCCCTGAGTGGTGCATCTCGGTTGGTCTGGTCGAAGCAGGGCGCGCCGTGGCGGGCGGCATCCTCAATCCCGCCACCGGCGAACTGATCCTCGGCGGGAAGGGTTTGGGGGTCACCCTCAACGGGCGCCCGGTCGCCATGAGGGCGAGGTCGGACATCCGCGGTGCACTCGTGTTGGCCAGCCGCAGCGAGGTCAAGCGCGGAGAGTGGGACCAGTTCTTCAAAGAGCCGATCTCGATTCGCAACGTCGGTTCCGTCGCCTACAAGCTCGGACTGGTTGCAGCCGGCCTGGCCGACGGCACCTGGACGCTCGTTCCCAAGCATGAGTGGGACGTTGCCGCCGGTGCGGCACTGGTGCTGGCAGGAGGCGGAGCCGTTATGAATCCCGACGGAAGCCCGGCCGTCTTCAATCAATCCAACCCAAAATTGAAGGGTTTCATCGCGGTAGGGTCGAACCTCTCGAGCCCAACCATGGAATTGATCCGGAGGGCCCAAAGCGCCTGAGCGTCGCTCAATCGACGACGGCCAAACCACGGGGGGATCGATTCAGCCGCTCAACCCCGTCTTCGGTGACCGCAACGATGTCCTCGATACGCATCCCGAAACGACCGGGTAGGTAGATACCGGGCTCGATCGAGAAGGTCATTCCCGCTTCTACCTCGAAGCCGTTCCCTTCGACGATGTAGGGGTGTTCATGCGCTTCCAGACCGATACCGTGCCCGGTGCGGTGGATGAAGTACTCCCCCAAGCCGGCGCCGGAGATGATCGCCCGGGCAGTTCGGTCGATGTCCTGGGCAGCGAAACCGGGACGGACCGCGTCGACCGCGGCCGCCTGGGCATCCTCGAGCACCGTGAAGATCCGCCGGTACTCATGGGTCGGCTCGCCAACGTGGAAGGTCCTCGTCGTATCTGAGCAGTACCCGTCCAGCTTGCCGCCGAAGTCGACCACCACCCCGTCGCCCTCTGCAATGAGGCGCTCGCCCGCTTCGTGATGGGGGGAGGCTCCGTTTGGTCCAGAAGCCACGATGCTGAAGGTCGCCGTCTGATGACCTTCCTCGATGGTCAGGTCGGCCACCAGCCTGGAGAGCTCAGCCTCAGTCCTTCCGGAAAAACGCAACTCTTTCAACCGGGCCGCCACCCGATCGGTGGCATGAGCCGCCCGTCGCAGGGCGTCGAGCTCCTCCGGGTCCTTCCTCATTCGTAATTCGCGGGTCAGCGGAGAGGCGATGTCGAACCGGGTCGCCGGGAGGCGCTGCTGGAGCGCCAGCACGAAAGTCGCCCAGGTCTGATCGCCGACCTTCACGGAGTCGACTCCGTCGAGAAGCCGGGCCACGATTCCGACCGGATCTTCGGTTTCTCCCCAGGGAAGAAGCTCAAACACCCCAGGTCGCGGCCTCACTCTGGGTGCCTCCAATTGCGGTACGAGCAACACAGGCGGACGGTCCGCGGTAACCACCAACATCGTGAGGCGCTCGAGCGGCATCGCCTCGTAGCCGGTCAAATACGGCAGATCGGCCCCGACCGAGGCAAGCAGAGCGCCGACCGATTTGGCATCCATGAGTCGCCGGAGAGCGCCGAGACGGGCCCCGTAGTCAATAGTCACCGACGGCCAATCTGCACGGAGACCGCCCGACCCGACGCTTCCAAGGACTCGCGGGCGTGATAGGAGGACCGCACCAGCGGTCCCGCCTCAACCCTCGAGATACCGATGCTTTCCCCATAGCGCCGGTACTCGTTGAACTCGTCCGGGTGAACGTAGCGGTGCACCGGTCGGTGGCGAGCGGTGGGGCGGAGGTACTGGCCGATGGTAATGATGTCAACCCCGACGGCTCGCAGATCGGCCAGGGCCCCGATGACCTCCTCCTTGGTCTCTCCCAATCCGACGATCAGCCCCGATTTGACCGCTCCCGACGGGTTGATCCATTTGGCCCGGGCGAGCAGCGCCAGCGATCGTCCGTAATTAGCGGCAGTCCGAACATCCCGCTGCAACCGGAGCACGGTCTCAGTGTTGTGGTTGAGCACCGATGGCTGCTCGCGCATGACGGTTTCGAGAGCCGGCCGGTCCCCCTTGAAATCTGGTATGAGGACCTCAACATCGCACGTGGGGATCCGCTTGCGGATCTCGCTGATCGTGGCGGCGAAGATCCCGGCGCCTCCGTCGTCGAGATCGTCTCGGTTCACGGAAGTGACTACGGCATGGCGCAGACCCATCTGTTCGACGGCGGCCGCCGCCCGGAACGGTTCGAAGATATCAACCTCGGTCGGCTTGCCGGTGGTGACATCGCAGAAGCTGCACGCCCGGGTGCAACGGTCACCCAGAATCATCAGTGTCGCGGTGCCCTGACTCCAGCACTCATAGATGTTCGGACAGCCCGCTTCCTCGCACACCGTGTTGAGCTCCATGCCTCGCATCAGTTTCTTGAGGTCCGTGTACTCGGAACCCATGTGGGCTCGAACCCGCATCCACTCGGGCCGCTCCGGCTCGCCGGGCAACAGACCCCGCTCGGTCGCGGGCGGCTTACCGGGGGTCGGCGCAAAGGTGCCCTCTTCCAGAAGCCGGTCAACCTCGAACCGCCGGGCCCGCCCCTGCCCGCGCACAAAAGCACCGAGTTGTGTCTCCTGACCCGGGTAATCGAAGACGGTCGCGAATCGCGGTCCCAGCTCCTCGACGACCTCCTCGATCGTCACCGATCGACCCAGCAGTTCGGTGATCGACGTCACTCCCCGATCGGTGATCCCGCACGGATTGATGTGGGCAAAATAGGAAAGATCCGGATTCACGTTGAGCGCAAAGCCGTGCATGGTCACCCCACGGGCCACCCGCACCCCGATCGCCGCCACCTTGCCCCGCTCGGTCCACACCCCGGTGAACCCCGGCTCCGTCCATGCCTCCACTCCCAGCGCATTCAGCGATTCGATCAGCGTTCGCTCCAGCCGGTTCACATATGATTTGACGCGCTTGGCATCCGGCAACGCCAGGACGGGATACCCGACCAGCTGGCCCGGTCCGTGGTAGGTGATGTCGCCGCCCCGATCGACAAAAAACAGCTCCGCCGCCAGTTCGGCCAGCCGCTGATCGGACACCAGCATGTTGGACCGATCGCCGTTCCTCCCCACCGTGTAGGTATGTGGATGTTCGAGCAACAAGAGATAGTCGTCCCCGGATCTACCTTCGACGCGGCCTTCCCAAAAAGCCCGCTGTAGATCCCATGCTTCCGCGTAGGGAACTCGCCCCAGCCACCGGGTCCGCAGGAGCGCCTTCGCCGGCGCGCCACAGGCGCCCCGCAACTCGCGGCCCGCAACCCGCAGCCCGTAGCTCAATTCAGTTCCTGTTCCCAATCCCACGTCTCGAGGCTCTCCTTGATCTTGCGCAGGAACAGCACCGCAGTCGAACCATCGAAGGCCCGGTGGTCCCAGGTCAACCCGAGATAGCCGATGTGCCGAATGGCAATCATGTCCTGACCATCTTCGCTGGTGATCACGGTGGGACGTTTGGCAACGGTGTCGGTCGACAGAATCCCCGTGTTGGGCACATTGATGATCGGGGCAGACATGAAGGACCCGAAAGGTCCCGGGTTAGTGATCGTGAAGGTACTGCCGGCCACGTCATCGGGTTCCAGATTCCCGGCTCGCGCCTTTGTGGCCAGGTCACGGATCTGACGGGCCAGGCCGATCATGCGAAGCCCGTCGGCGTCGTGAATCGTCGCAACGACGAGGCCTCCCTGATCGAGATCGACCGCCACTCCAAGGTTGACCTTGGTGTGGAAGACGGCCTTCTTCTCCTCGAGGTAGTACGAGCTGTTAACTACGGGAAACGCCTTCAGAGCGTCCATGGTGGCCCGGGCGACAAACGGCATGTAGGTGAGCGAAAAGCCCTCTCGTTCCTTGAAGGCGGTCCGATGACGCTGACGAACCCTTTCCACAGGCTCGTAATCGACTTCGACAGAAGTCCACACATGGGCAGCAGTCCGCTTCGCCAGGATCATGTTGGTGCCGATCCTGGTCCGGATACGGTCCAGATCGCGAACGTCGTCACCCTCCATCACCGGGATCGGAAGACCCGACCCGACGGAGGCCGCGGAAGCCGCCGTGCCAGCCGAGGCGAGCGCTGGTGCGGCTGCCGCAGGACGCGCTGTCGGGGCGGCGCGTCCAGCGGCGTCAATCAACTCCAGCACATCGCTCCGGGTGATCCGCCCGGCCCGTCCCGAGCCGGCGATCTTGTTGAGATCGAGGTTGTGCTCTTTGGCGAGCTTGCGAACGACCGGCGAGAGGAACTTGGCCGCTGCACCGTTTTCCGAAAGGGTCGCGTCGAAATCTGCTCTGGTTTTGGCGCCCGCGGCCGGTTCTTCCGCACCCGGTGAAGAAACGGGGACGGGTTCAAAGACCGGAGCCGGTTGAGGAACCGGCCCGGGTTCAGGGACCGGGACAGACTCAGGCGGCGCCGGGGGAGCTGCACCCGCCGGGGCGGGTTCCTCCCCGGCTTCGCCGATGACAATCAGCGGAGTGCCGACGGGAACCGTAACGCCCTCATCAACCAGAATCTCGAGCACCGTTCCGCTCACCGGTGAAGGAACTTCGGTGTCCACCTTGTCCGTAGATACCTCGAACAGGACTTCGTCGGCGGCGATGGGCTCGCCGGGCTTCTTGGCCCAACTGAGAATGGTTCCCTCGGTGACCGTTTCGCCCAGCTGCGGCATGGTGACCGTCGTGGCCATGCTGTCTCCCTTACGCTCTGTGATCGTTTGTCGATGGATTCAATGCAGGCTCCGTCCCGTTGCGGTGAGCAAGGTCTCACCGATCGCCTCCGACAGGGTTGGATGAGCGTGGATGAAGGCTGCCGCTTCTTCCGGTAACGCTTCCCAACCCACGGCGTACATCAGTTCGTGGATTATCTCACCGGCTTGAGGGCCAACCACGGAGGCCCCCAGAATCGGGCCGTCCTTCTTGACTACCAACTTGACCATGCCCCGGTTCTGCCCGATGATCTTGGCCCTGCCTACCCCGGTGAGGCCGTGCGAAGTCGTCTCGACTTCGAAACCCATCTCCCGGGCCCGCTCCTCGGTGTAGCCAACTTCTGCCATCTCCGGGTGGGTGTAGACCACGAGCGGGATCGCCCGGTAATCGACAGGAGCAGGGATTCCGGTAGCGATGAACGTGATGGCCGCGATGGCCTCGGCAAAGCCGGCGTGGGCCAGCTGGGGCGTGCCGGCCACCACATCACCGACGGCGAACACACCGGGTGCCGCGGTCATCATCGTCGCTAAATCCACCTCGATGAATCCACGCTCGACGACTGCGCCGGTGGTCTCAAGACCAACTCCTTGTGTCTGGGGCGCCCGACCGACCGCCACCAGCACGACGTCTACTTCGACCGACTCGTCGCCGTAAGGGACGACCACCGAGTCGTCCTTCATCTCGGCCGCTCCGACCGTGACGCCGGTCTTGATCGTCACCCCGCGCCGGGACAGCTGCTTGCTCAGTTCTTGGGCCGCAGCGGGATCGGCCCCCGGCACGATCTGATCCAGCAACTCGAACAGGTGCACCTCGCTGCCGAGATCAACCAGCAAACTGGCAAATTCGCACCCGATGGCTCCGGCCCCAATGATGGCCACCCGCTGGGGCTGCTGCTCCCAATCGAGCGCATCGTCGGAGCTCACGATGCGAACACCATCGAAGGGATACCCGGGGATGCTGCGAGGAGCGGAGCCGGTGGCCACGATGACGTTGCGACCTTCGAGGGTCTGCTCGCCTTCGCCGCCGACGACGACCTTGCCCGGTCCGTCGAGTCGCCCGAAGCCCGAAACGACATCGACCTTGCGCGCTTTGAGCAAACCGGTGAGACCCCGGACCAACCCTGTTACCACCTCATTCTTCCTGGCGAGAGCGGCCTCCCAATCGAGAACGGGTTCGCCCGCCTCCACACCGAATGTGGCCGCGTCGCGGACTGTGGTGAACACATCTGCCGTGTGCAACCAATGCTTGGCCGGTATACAACCTCGCAAGAGGCAGGTACCGCCGACCGTGGGATCTTTCTCAACCAGAGCCACCGAGAGTCCAAAATTGTGGGCATACAGACCGGCGGCATAACCGCCCGGACCTCCACCGATGATGACAACGTCGTACAAGGTGTCCTCCGTGTGAGAGACCTCAGACTAGTGGCGGGCAGGGTATGTCTCAGGAGTCTGATGAGCAACGCGATTGCGGCTGCCGGGTACGCTGGCCACGTGAAAACCCGCTACCTGTTGATCATCTCCCTCGTCGCAGCTCTCTTGATTCTGGGCGCTTCGGCGGTCTGGCTTCTGATGGCGGTCAATTGAGTTCCTCGTTCGTCCCGGCTCGTGGCTCGTAGCTCGAATCAAAGGACTTCCGGCCCTGGTTAACAGTGGCTCGGAGCTCCACAGTGGAGGGGAGACGTAAGGTCTCCAGGCCCCCGTCGGCCGGGTCCAGCCAGACGCTCGGTGTCCGGCTACTAGCCACGGGGGCTCCATCATGGCCCGGTAGACTCATGGTGACGATCAAAGGGGGCGACGGTGGGACCCATCACGAAGACAGTTCGAGTGAGCGGCAGTTCGCCCCGGTCGATCGAGGACGCCATCTCCGGCATTCTCGGACGGGCCGCCGAAACACTCGAAGAGATCAAGTCATTCAAGGTCATTGAAGTTGAAGGGAACGTAGACGAGTCGGGATCTCCGGCCGAGTACACCGTCACCCTGGACATTCGTTTCGTCGTAAGAGAATCCGCGGCCGAACACGGTTAGCCCGTTGCCACTCACCTCCGTGACCCACCCACTCGGGGATGGTATCTACCGGATCACTCTTCCCCTCCCCTTCCCGAGCCCACAGTCCGTCAACTGTTACCTCTTCGAAGGTGAAAAGGGTTTGACGCTGCTCGACTGCGGAATCGACGGCGTCGAGGAGTTCGAGCTTCTCATCCGGGCCCTCGAGGGCTTCGGCTTTGGCCTGCCTGACCTACATCGTCTGGTTGCTTCCCATCTCCACGTCGATCACATGGGCATGGCCAAACGCATCATCGACACCACCGGATGTGACTGGTTGATGCACGCTTCGACTATTGCGGAGATTCCGCATTACAACGACTGGGGTTCCCGCCGCGACGAACTTGCCCGAGTTGTGGAAGCAAGCGGAGCCCCCGATGAGGTAGTGGAGCGTTTCCGCCTGGAAACGCTTCGCCCGGCCTGGTTCTCGGAAGCGATCCGGCCGACCCATCCCGTTGGGGATGGCCACAAGATCCCGCTGAGCCCAACCCGGCATCTCGAGGTCATCTTCACGCCCGGCCACCAGGCCAATCATCTCTGCCTGCTCGATTCGAGAACGGGGCGACTGTTCTCAGGCGACCACGTGTTGCCCCGCATCAGCCCCTTCATTCCCTATACGGGAGAAGGCCATGATCATCTCGGCGCCTATCTCGATTCGCTGGAGCGCATCGCCGGCCTGGATGCCCGGGAGACCTATCCGGGCCATGGACCGACTATCGCGCGAGGATCGGCGCGGGCTCACCAGATACTGCTCCACCACCAACGGCGCCTGGACGCCATGCTCGAGGTTGTTGCCGAGTGCCCCCGAACACCCTGGCACGTCATGCAGGCGGTCTTCCGGCCCAACCTGAGCTCTCTTGAGGAGCGACTGGCCTTCCAGGAGACTATGGCGCACCTGGAATACCTCAGGAGCCGCAGTCGCGTAGAGCGAGTTTCGAGGGAGGGGCGCTGGGCATACCGAATACCGGATGTGGGACGAGAGGTGTGAGGCAATCGATCGCCGTTGTTTTTCGTTTCTCGTTCTTCGTTCCGAAAACCACACCGACCAACCGGGAATTGGAGAGCAACCAAGAAAGAAGAGCCAAGAGCTATCTCTGCGTGAATCCCCTATTGCGTGCTTCCGCGAGCTCATCTGGAGCGAAACTCGAAAGAAGGTTCTTCACCAACAGGTCGCCTGACGCAACTCGTTCGGACAGTTCGGCATACTGATCCTCGTCGTCGCAGTCGTAGACGACCATGGTGTCGCGCACGCCCACGTATCTGAACTCAGCGAATCTCCGCAACCTGCCCATCACTCCACTCCCGGCCTGCTGCCGGCTTCTTCTCCCGTGTCCCAGTCCTGCCAGTCCTGCCATTCGGCCATCTCATCCGCATCGGGTTCTTCCACCAGCAGATCGGTTCCCGGCGTGTCGACATAGGTGATCCGGTCGATGAGTTCTTCTTCGGTCGACATTTCGAGGTAGCCCATCAAACGATATTGACTTTGTTCATCCGGAATCCACAACGCCACGATCGGCTGATTTCCGTCTTCGCCTCTGGTGGCGATGAGCTGGGGGTAGCGGCGCATTAGTCCCGCTATTCCGTTGACGGCGCTTTCCACGCCGGTCCCATCAAACAGATCGGAGGCCACCTCGGCGGTGACCAGGTCCGCGATTCCGTCCAGATCGCGGGCATTGAATAGATCGACGAACTCGTCACTGGCGTTATCGACTGCGACATCGGTCGCGGCATCGGCCGCTTTGTCGGTCATCTGTTACCTCCACTGAAAATGCACCGCACCGGATCCCCCACCGGGAGCACCAGGGCGGGTGGCGGTGAGGCGGACGTCCTCCACTCCGGAACCGAGCTCGGAGCCAGTGCCAGGAAGGCCGCCAGCATGAGCCGGCCGGCCAGAGCGCGGGACTCAGAAACGAGCGGGTTCACGGTAGGTTCCGAACACGGCCTTCAATCTTGCCACGATCTCTCCTTCGGTGGCCCGCCGGCGAGCCGCTTCAACCAGGAGGGGCATGAGGTTGGCTGCGCCGCGAGCGCCCGACTCCAATTCCGAAAGCGCCTCGTCGACCTTCTGCTGATCCCGGTTGCGCCGGATCCCGGCAATGCGCCCCCGCTGTGTCTGCTCGACCGTTTGGGCGATGCGGAGCAGCTCGATGGGCTCCTCCAGGTTCTTCGCGAACCGGTTGACCCCGACCACGGATCGGTCTCCGGAGTTGACCGCTTTCTCGAACTCATACGCTGAATCGGCGATGGCGGTTTGGAAGTAGCTTTCCTCGATGCCGCGCAACACACCATCCAACATCGAGCCATTGCCGAGTCGATCCACTTCTTGCAGAATGGCTTCGACACGCTGATCCATCCGATCGGTCATCTCCTCAACGAACCAGGAGCCGCCGAGCGGGTCGATCGTGTCCGCGATGCCGGTCTCTTCGGCGAGAACCTGTTGCGTTCGGAGGGCTAGTTCGGCCGCCGCCTCAGTGGGGAGGGCGTACACCTCGTCGAGGGCGTTGGTATGCAGGCTCTGCGTGCCACCCAGCACCGCCGCCAGCGCCTCGACGGTGGTCCTGACGACGTTGTTGTCCGGTTGTTGAGCGGTCAGCGAAACACCGGCCGTCTGGGTGTGGAACCGAAGTTTGAGCGAGCGCTCATCGTCGGTTCCGTACCGTTCCTTCATCCAGCGAGCCCATATCCGGCGGGCCGCACGAAACTTGGCGATCTCCTCGAAGAAATCGATATGAGCGTCGAAGAAGAACGAGAAGCGCGGGGCAAAATCCTCAATGCGCATTCCGGCCCGTTGACAAGCCTCCACATATGCGAATCCGTCTGCGAGAGTGAAAGCCAGTTCCTGGGTGGCGGTTGCTCCGGCTTCCCTGATGTGATAGCCGGAGATGGAGATCGTGTTCCACTGGGGCACCTCCGTGCGGCAGAAGTCGACCATGTCGACGATCAACCGGAGATGGGGCTCCGGGGGGAAGATCCACTCCTTCTGGGCGATGTATTCCTTCAGAATGTCGTTCTGCAACGTGCCCTGCAGCTTCTTCCAAGCAATCCCTTGCTCTTCGGCGGCCACCAGGAGAAAGGCGAAAAGGATCACGGCCGGACCGTTGATGGTCATGGACACGGACACGTCTCCCAGTGGTATCGAGTCGAAAAGGTCCACCATGTCGTCCGCCGAGTCGACGGCAACCCCGCAGTGACCGACTTCGCCGAGCGCCGCCGCATCATCGGAGTCGTACCCCATCAAGGTCGGCATGTCAAAAGCCACCGACAAACCATCCTGACCTTCTGCCAACAGCTTCCGAAACCTCTCGTTAGTGTCGGCCACCCCGGCAAACCCTGCAAACTGACGGATGGTCCAGAGCTTGCCGCGATATCCGGTGGTATGGATACCCCGGGTATACGGATAGGCGCCCGGGTATCCGATGCGGTCGTCGGGTTCCTCACCGTCGACCAGGGCCGGGACCTCTTCGAAAGACAAGCTCGCGAATCGTTCCCGGCGCTTCTGCTGTGCGTCGTAGTCGCGCTGCCAGTCCTGACGCCGGCTCATGGTTTCCTCCCGACGACGACTTCTGCGCCGCAGTTGGGACACAACACCATTTCGATTTCCCCGACGATGAAGGTGAGCGAACACTCAGGACAGGTTGCTTTCGGTGACGGCGCCATCGGCTCGGGAGCGGGGGGCGGCACCGCCAACGTTGGTTCAGGCGTCGCAGCCGGACGGACTTCGTTGACGGCTCCGCAGGCTGGACATGGATATCGACCGGCTCCCTTGACGGGGAACTCGGTGCTGCAGCGCCCACACCGAACACTCATCATGGTGCGTCCTCCACTGGTTCCCCGACCGCCCCGATGGTCACAAGATACCGGGCCTCGCCGGCCAGCACGGCGCGAATATCAGCAGCGTCGTAGGTGGCGCCGTGGCGGCGGCTGATCTGCTGGGCGATGTACTCGACCGCCGGCCCGTGACCACCCGCTACAACGGTCACCTCCCGGGCGCGTTTGCGATCCGCCAGACCTTGGAGGTAGTACACCTCCCATTCGAGAATGCGTCGCACGCCGGCCTTTCCGAGACGCCCGCGTACCTCCTGATCCAGATGTTCGAGTGCGTAGTCGACGGCATCGTCGACGGAATAGACCAGCTCACTACTACCGGAACGGCGTTTGGCCTCCTGCCAAACCATGGCCGCAATCACGACCAGAAAAACTGCAAACAGCAATGCGGCAACAATGACCGCAGTCCGAGGAGACATAGCGTCATGCTACCGACGTCGAACCCTCAACACTGAAGAAACCCGATCGGTGGCCTCGGTCCAGACCCGCACCAGGACCGACCGCCCGGATGCGATGTCGGCGCCTCGGTTCGCCTGGCACATGGTGTGTAGCCTCAGAGAAAGGAGGGGCCGGAATGGATTTTGCTCTGATGACCGAGCCGCAGCTGGGCGGGACGTACGAGGAGCAACTCGCCGCAGCCCGCTGGGCCGAGCAGACAGGCCTGGTGGCCTTCGCTCGGTCAGACCATTACTACTCCAGCCGCCAGCCCCCGGCTGAGGCAACGGACGCTTTTGCGGTGCTGGCCGGGCTCGCCCGGGAAACCACTCGCATCCGGCTGTGCGTGCTCGTTTCGCCCATTACCTTCCGGCACCCGGCGGTGCTGGCCAAGCTGGCCGCCACGATCGACCAGATGTCGGGCGGGCGCCTCGATCTGGGCGTTGGGACCGGTTGGATGGATCTCGAACACGATGCCTTCGGACTGCCTTTCCCGGCCTGGAACGAGCGGTTTGGCCGGCTGGAGGAGGCTCTCCTCTACCTCAAAGCTGCGTTCTCCGACGGACCTCAAGCCTTTGCTGGTAGGTATTACGAGTTAGAGGCCGACGTCCGCCCCAATCCGGAAACCACGATCCCCATCATCGTCGGAGGTCAGGGCCCAAGCCGTACCCCGCGGCTGGCCGGGACTTATGCCGACGAGTACAACCATTTCATTGCCAATCCTTCGGAGATTGCCACCAAGATCGATCGAGTCCGCCGCGCCGCTCAGGAGACCGGCCGCGACCCCGGGAAGGTCACGATGAGCGTGATGGGGCCGGTTTTGGTCGGCCGCGACGAGGCCGACTATCGCCAGAAGCTCGGAGCAGTCGCGGCCGCTCGAAACGATCCGCCCGAAGAGTTGGAACGTCGATGGGCGTCTCTTGGGATCCCGCTCGGTCCTCCTTCCCGAGTCGCCGAAACACTGGCGGAGTTGCGGAACGCCGGAATATCCAAGTTTTACGTCCAGCACCTCGACCTTGCCGACCTGACGAGCCTCGACCAGACGTTCGAGGTATTGCGCTCGTAAGAGTCTTCTCGACCGAGGGGGTTCAAGGATCACCGCCATTGGTCGATAATGGCGATAGCGTTTGGGAGACGTTGAGCGTTCTCCCCTATATCAACTCGGTTTCAATCAAAGGCGGGTCTCCATGCGTGCACGACTGACGGTGATGTTCGTTGCGACGGCGGTGTTCGCCGTTGCCTGCGGCCCGGGCCAAGATGCCACGACGCCGTCGTCGACGACCGCGGCGCAGTCCACCACGGGCCCGCAAGCCGAACGGGTCGCCTTCGCCTACTCCTACGAACCGGGCGACCACCACGATTATGCCTTCGCCCTGGACCAGAACCTCCAGATGACCGTCGTTGCCGAAGGAGATGAGAGCCTGCTCGGCGCGGACCCGTTCGAGGACATCTACGTCACCACCACTGTCAGCGGGACGGTTGCCTACGACATTGCCGAGGGACCCGAACCGGGAACGCGTCAGATTTCGATTTCAGGAGTTTTCGATGAACTCGACATCGCAGGCACCATCGATGGGGAACCTATCGACAAGTCGATGGTTGAAGAAGGAACCGTCCCCGATCTGGTCGAGGTTCCGGACCTCACCATCGTCATCGATGAGCGCGGCCGTCTCGTTTCGATAGATGGCGAGAATGCCCCGGAGGATCTGCCGTTCTTCGGCGATCCGTTCAGCGAGTTGGGCGACTTCACCACCGGTGGCCTTGGGGGGCATTTTGGTCCCGCTTTTCCGGATGAACCTCTGGCAGTGGGAGACACCTGGTCGACCACTGAATCCGAAGAGATGGAAGAACTCGGCACTGCAATGTCGATCACCTCGACCTACGAAGTCACCGGCATGGCGAAGCAAGGCGGACACGACGTAGCAGTAATCGAATTCACCACCGAGACGTCGGAAGTTGTGCTCGACCTCGGTGAGATGTTCCAGCAGCTCTTCGACGCTTTCGGCGAACTCGGGTCGGAGCTGAGCGATGAAACCACGGACACGGCGGTGGAGACTCCGAAGATCACCTTCTTGATCACGGTGGCACCATCTTCTGCGAACGGCACCGTGTGGTTCGACCAGGCAGCCGGCGTCGTCAAAAAGTACGCGCAGGACACAACCACGACCATCTCGATGCTGATGGATTTCTCGGATGCAGAAGCGGTGGTCCGCACGGCCGTCACGATGGACCTCGACATGGCATTGACCGCCGAACTGCTCGAGGGGCCATCGGCCTAAGAGGCAAAAAGACCCGGGAACAGAAACCTGCCTGGAATTCCACTATGTCCGTGGTGTATTTAGGCTGTGGTCATGTCCACTCAACCACTCCTCCAGATTCAAGACCTCCACGCCCGTGTTGCCGACACAGAGATCCTGCGCGGGGTCGACCTCACGGTGGAGCGGGGCGAGATCGCCGCTCTCATGGGTCCCAACGGGTCGGGCAAATCGACGCTGGCCAATGTGCTCATGGGGAATACGAACTACCAGGTGACAGCCGGGCGGATTCTCTTCAAAGGTGAGGACGTCACCACAGCACCGCCCAACCTCCGCGCCACCCTTGGTATGTTCCTCGCGTTCCAGTATCCGGAGGAGATTCCCGGCGTTTCGGTGGTCAACTTCCTGCGCGCGGCCCTCTCCAACCGCACGGGCATCGATTACACCGTGCTGGAGCTCCGTCTCAAAGTCATGGACGCCATGAAAGAACTCGGGATGGAGTCGAGTTTCGCCGATCGGTACCTGAACGAGGGCTTTTCCGGTGGTGAGCGGAAACGCAACGAGGTGCTCCAAATGGCCGTCCTCGAACCGGAGCTGGCGATCATGGACGAAACCGACTCCGGTCTCGACATCGACGCGTTGCGGATCGTCGCCGAGGGGGTCAACCAGCTAACGGGACCGGAACGCGGATTCCTGATCATCACCCACTATCAGCGGCTCCTCGATTACATCACGCCCGATGTCGTCCACATCTTCATGCATGGCCGGGTTCTCACCTCGGGAGGTCCCGAACTCGCTGTGCAGCTGGAAGAGGAAGGCTACGAGGCTTTTCGGACCGGCGTCCCGGTCTGAAAGCCCAGGCGAAATGATCGACTTTTCGCATCTGCGCCAAGATTTCCCGGTGCTCCAGCGCCGGATCCACGGCAAACCCTTGGTTTTTCTCGACTCGGCCGCCTCGAGTCAGAAACCGACCCAGGTGTTGGACGTGATGGATGCCGTCTATCGCACCTACTACGCCAACGTTCATCGTGGGGCCTACTTGCTGTCCGAGGAGTCCACGACCGCATATGAAGAAGCGCGTGGCAAGGTGGCCCGGTTCATCAACGCCGGTTCGCGATCGGAAGTCGTCTTCACCAGAGGGGCCACGACCGCACTGAATATGGTCGCCTTCGGGTGGGGCATGGATCATCTGAGCGCCGGTGACAAGATCATGCTGACCATGATGGAGCACCACGCCAATATGGTCCCGTGGCAGCTCGTCGCCCGCCGGACCGGCGCTGAGCTCGTCTACCTCCCGATGACCGGCGACTACCGACTCGACGTCGACCGCATCCCCGAACTCCTCGACGAGCGGGTCAAGGTGGTCTCATTCACCGGCATGTCAAACGTGACCGGGACCATGCCGCCCGTTGCGGAGATCGCCAAAGTGGCCCGCGACCACGGAGCTCTCGTCGTCGTCGACGCAGCCCAGCTGGTCACCCATGCCCCGGTCGACGTGCAAGAGCTTGGAGCAGATTTCGTCGCGTTCTCCGGCCACAAGATGCTGGGACCCACCGGTATCGGTGCGCTGTGGGGCCGCCCGTCGTTGCTCGAGGAGATGGAGCCCTTCGAAGGCGGAGGTGAGATGATCAGCGACGTCCAACTCAACGGATCGACCTGGGCTCCCGTGCCGCACAAGTTCGAGGCGGGCACCCCACCCATCGTCGAAGCCATCGGCTTGGGGGCGGCGGTTGACTACCTTGAGAAGATAGGCATGGAATTGGTCCGCCGCCACGAGCAAGAACTGACCGGCTACGCGCTGGACAGGCTGGCCGAGTTGCCGGCGGTCCGCGTGTTTGGACCGGCGGATCTCGAACACCGGGGCGGGGTCATCAGCTTTGCGCTCGGCGACGTTCACCCCCACGACGTCGCAACAATTCTCGATCAGGAGGGCATCGCCGTCCGGGCCGGCCACCACTGCGCCAAACCACTCACGCGAGCCCTGGGTGTTCCGGCAACGGTCCGCGCCTCGTTCCAGGTGTACAACACAAGGCAGGACGTCGACGCGCTCTTCGCCGGCCTAAGACGGGCAGAAGAGGTCTTCCGTGTCGATTGAAGAGCTTTACCGGGACGTGATCCTCGACCACAACCGCAACCCTCGCAATCGCGGAACGCTCGATCACCCCGACGCCCACGCCGAGGGCAACAACCCACTGTGCGGAGACGAACTGACCCTCGATCTTCTCTTTGATGGCGACCGGGTCACTGAGGTGGCGATCCAGGGTCAGGGATGCTCGATCAGCCAGTCCTCGGCCTCGATGATGAGCCAGGCCATCAAAGGAAGAACACTCGACGAGGTCCGGAACCTCATCGCCACATTCAAAGCGATGATGGACATTGAGACGGCGCCATCGCAGACCGGGCTCGACCCCGACCGGCCCGGCGCAGTGCTCGGTGACCTCGAAGCACTGCAGGGAGTGCGCAAATTCCCCGTCCGCATCAAGTGCGCCAACCTGGCCTGGACAACGCTCGAAGAAGCGCTCAAGAGTCGTCAGTAATCAGTCGTCAGTCATCAGTCATCAGCCATTCCGACTACTGACTACTAGCGACTGTCCTTATCCCACTCCACCTTCGGTCATTCGCTTGAGATCGAGTGCCTTGTCGATCTCCTCTTCACTCATCAAACCCATTTCCAGCACGACCTCGCGTACGGTTCGGCCACTCGCAAAAGCCTCCTTAGCGGCGATCGAGCCGTTGTCATATCCGATATGGGGATTCAGGGCAGTGACCACGATGACGTTCTTCTCGAGGAGGTGTCTGGCCCGCTCGGCATCCGCCTTGATCCCGTCCACGCATTTCTCCGCCATCAACCGGCAGGCCGCGGCCAGCAGGGAGATCGACTCCCCCAGGTTGCGGGCCATCATCGGCATCATGACGTTGAGCTCAAAGTTACCGTTTGCTCCTCCCCAGGCGACGGCCGTGTCATTTCCCATCACCTGCGCGGCGACCTGCATGGCCATCTCTGGAATGACCGGATTGACCTTGGCAGGCATGATGGAACTTCCCGGCTGCAGGGCCGGGAGCTTGATCTCGGCAATGGCCGTTACCGGACCCGAAGACAACCAGCGGAGATCGTTGGCAATCTTGAAGAGTGAGACCGCAACGGTCTTCAACGACCCCGACGCGTTGACGATCGCATCCTTGGCCGCCTGGGCTTCGAAATGATTGGCAGCCTCGCGGAACGAGTAGCCGGTGCGCTCCGCCATCACCGCGATGACTTTGGCCGCGAACCCCTCCGGGCAATTGATCCCGGTCCCGGTCGCCGTCCCACCCAGGGGGAGCTCCTCGAGTTCCGGAATCACCTTCTCCACCCGTTCCGCGCCTTTGCGGATCTGAGCTGCATACCCGGAGAACTCCTGCCCCAGGGTGACCGGCACTGCATCCATGAGATGGGTTCGTCCCGACTTGACGACACCGGCGAACTCAGCAGCCTTGGCCTCAAGCGATTCGCCCAACTGGACCAGGGCCGGGATCAGATCTTGACGCAATGCGTCCACCGCCGCTACATGCATGGCTGTGGGAAAGGTGTCATTGGAGGACTGGCCGAAATTGACGTCATCGTTGGGGTGCACCAGCTTCGAGCCCGATTCGCCGCCCAGAAGCTGAGTCGCCCGATAGGCAATCACTTCGTTGCTGTTGGTATTGCTTGAGGTTCCCGAACCGGTCTGGAACACATCGACCGGGAACTGGACATCGAGATCACCGGACATGACCTCGTCGGCAGCTTGTCGAATCGCCTCCGCTTTGTCTCCGTCCACAAAACCATCTGCTCCCGACACCTCCGCTGCTGAACCCTTGAGCAACCCAAAAGCCCAGATGATCCGGCGATCGACTCTGAGCCCGGAAACAGGAAAATTGTCAACGGCGCGTTGGGTCGATGCTCCGTAGAAGGCTTCAACCGGCACCTTGACCTCGCCCATCGAGTCGCGTTCAGTCCGATAGTCCATTGTCCGCCCCTCTCCTGGTTGGTCTCTCGTAGCGTAGGCGCCCTCGCCCGAACTCACCCAGGGACCTAAGTCCCATAAACCCGCGGTCAAGACCGAGCTTCGCTCGGCCGATACATACAGCACGAGAGGTGGCACAGGAAACCGTCCACCACGAAAAGAGAGAAAACCACGTGACGCAGACGGTGCGCCGACCTGACGGCTCTCCCGCGGTTGTGCGCGGCACCACCAAGGTGTGGTGGATGGCCGCGATCATTGCTGGAGCTGCGGCTGCCATATGGTATTCGGTACTCGATCTGCCGGTATTGAGAGACTCGCCCCAGTTGCCATGGTGGGCCCTGGCCATAGGCTTCTACGTATCCGAATTGGCCGTCGTTCACCTTCGCTTCCGAAAGGACGCTCACTCTTTCTCCATGAGCGAGATCCCGCTCGTCCTTGGGTTGTTCTTCGCCACACCGGCTCATCTTGCCCTTGGGCAATTGGTGGGTACCGCCGCCGTTTATGCCTTCCACCGCCGGCTCCCGCCTATCAAATTCGCGTTCAATATCGCACAATTCGCGTTCCAAGGAGCATTGGCGATCACTGTATTTCGCGGCATTGTTGCGCTCGGAGATCCACTGGGCATGATCGGGTGGCTGGCGGCAGTGTCGGCCTCACTGGTGGCGGTCATTGCCGCCGACCTGTTGATCAATGTGGCCATCCGGCTCACGGGCGGACGGGTGCCCCGCCACGACCTCTTGCAGGTCCTGGCGCTCAGTTCTCTAGCCGGCTCAATGAATGCGAGTCTCGCCGTGAGTGCCGTCGTCGTGTTGTGGGCGGCACCCTCGGCAAGCTGGCTGGCGCTTATGCCGCCGGTGATTCTCTTTCTCGCTTATCGCGCTTATGTTTCCCAACGCCACGAGCGTGCCAAGCTTGAATCGCTCTACGAGGCCACCCGGTCGTTGCACCGATCACCGCAGATCGAAGCTGCCCTCGTGGCTGCCTGCCGGGACGCCACCCGGATGCTCGACGCCGAATACACGGAAATCCTTCTTTTCTCGGAACTGAACCGGCTGGAAACGTACTGGACTGCAGTCGGACCGGGAGACCGGTTGAGCGTGATGCAACCCGCCGACCTGCCGTTGGGAGCTTGGGAGAGATTGGCCGACGTTGGTCAAGCAACACTACTGAATGAGAGCGATGCTTCCGCCCTCTGCCTTCCTCCATCCGACCGCGGACGTATCGAGGAAGCTATCGTCGCTCCCTTGACAAGCGCCAGCGGGTTGGTCGGGGTCATCATCGTCTTCAACCGGGTCGGCGACATCAGTTCTTTCGCTGCCGATGACGTACCTCTGCTTGACACCCTGGCAAACCAGATCAGCGTGTCGCTCGAGAATGGTCGGCTGGAGGACTCGCTCTCTCAACTCACCGCGTTGAAGGAACGCCTCGAGAACGTCATCAAGTCGAAAGACGAGTTCGTCGCCTCGGTGAGTCATGAATTGCGCACGCCGCTCACCGCGGTGGTCGGGCTGTCTCACGAGCTTCACGACAATTGGTCGATCTACGACGGAGGCGACGCCAGGGAGATCGTCAATCTCATCGCTTCACAGAGTTCTGAATTATCCGACATCATCGAAGACCTCCTGGTCGCAGCCCGGGCGGATATTGGAACGCTCGCGCTCCAGTCGCGCCGCGTCGACCTCCGCTCCGAAATAGAAGCCGTGATTGCCGGCCACTGTGTGATCAGTGGACGTCCGGCCCCGACAGTCGAGATCGGACCCGACGCGGATGTCATCTGGAGCGACCCGCTCCGGTTCCGCCAGATCATCCGCAACCTGCTTTCCAATGCGGCCCGCTACGGCGGAAGCAACGTATCCGTTCATGCCTTTCGGAAGGGCCCCCGGGTGACCGTCGCAGTCAGGGACGACGGGCCGGGTGTGCCCCTTGACCGGGCAGAAACCATCTTCGAGCCCTACACCTCGGCTCACGAGCCCGGATCACAACCCGGGTCGGTTGGGCTCGGATTGGCCGTGTCGCGCACCCTGGCGCAGCTCATGGACGGAGACCTCGTCTACAACGGCAACGGCGGCGTTGCCTTTGAACTGACGATCCCGGCCGACGACTCCACACGCTGAGAGCTATTCCTGCTCCGCGCCGGAGGGGGTTCAGAATGCAGCGACGAAGAACCTAGGGCGCTCAGCTATCGAACGGGGTGTCGGTGAAGTACTCCGAAGCTGCTTTCCGGCGGGGAGGAAGAGCGGAAAGCTCAATCCCCAGCCGTTCCCGGACCGCTTCATATCCCCCGTCCTCGAGCTCACCAGCGAGTTCCGGTCCACCGGATTCAACGATCCGCCCGTTCATCATCACGTGAATCCGGTCGGGGGTGAGATAACGGAGGATACGGCTGTAGTGCGTGATCATCACCACGGCCATGTCCGGGCTGCGCATTGATTCCACGGCCTCTGCAACCTCTCGAACTGCATCGATATCAAGGCCTGAATCGATCTCGTCGAGGATCGCCACCGTGGGAGCCAACACGGCCATCTGGAAGATTTCCGAGCGTTTCTTCTCTCCGCCGGAGAGATCGACGTTGACCGCTCTGTCGAGAAAAGGCTCCATGTCGAATTCACCGGCCATGGCTGCAACGCGCGCTTCGAGCTGCTCGTTCGGGATAGCCCGCTCGTCGGCGATCTCTTCGAGGAATTCGCGCAGGCCGACGCCCGCTATCTCAACCGGGTATTGGAAACCTTGCATGAGTCCGAGTCGGGCCCGATCCGTGACCGACTTGTCGAGGAGTTCGATACCACCGAGCTCGGCGGAACCATCCACCGTGTAGTCCTGTTTCCCGGTCAAGACGTGACAAAGTGTGGACTTGCCGGAGCCGTTCGGTCCCATAATGGCGTGAAGTTCGCCAAAGGGAACTTCGAGGTCGACCCCCTTGAGGATGACCGTGTCGCCCACCGAAGCCCGGACGTCCCGAATCAACAACGCAGCACTGGTCACGATTCCTCCCGTTCATCGAGGAGCAGGTACAGATCTCCGTCCTCAGTCTTGGTTTGGTAGACAGGCACCGGTTTGGTGGCCGGAAGCGAAAGCGGCCGGCCGGTACGTAAATCGAAAGTTGCTCCGTGCCGGGGACATTCGATCTCTGCGCCGAAAACATCCCCTTCCGACAGAGAGGCCTCGGCGTGACTGCAACGGTCTCCGATGGCGTGCACCTCATCCCCAAGACGAAACAACGCAATGCAGTGCCGGCCTGCTTCAATCCGGATGCCACGGCCCTCGGGCAGCGAAGCAGTGGTCGAGATCCTGACCCAGTCGGGCATCACACCCGACCTTCTTGCTGGGCCTGGACGAATTTGCGGTTGACCGCCTCGCGGACCGGCGCGGCCAGTGCCGGATGTGGGAGCCGGTTGATCACCTCTTCGAAGAAACCATGCACGAGCAAACGAGCAGCTCTCGCTTCCGAGAGGCCCCGGCTCATCAGGTAGTAGAGGGGCTCTTCCTCGAGTGGCCCGACGGTCGAGCCATGTCCGCAGATGACATCGTTGCTGAGGATCTCCAGGTTGGGGACCGAGTGAGCCGAGGCGCCCTCAGACAGCACCAGGTTACGGTTCGTCTCAAAGGCGCTCACCTTGGCGATGTCTTTCTCGATCTTTACCAGACCGGTGAAGACCGAGCGGGCATCGTCCTCCACTGCTCCCTTGAGAAAGACATTCGAGGAAGTGTTCGATCCGAGATGGTTCATGAACAGCCGGTAGTCGAGCGTCTGCTCCTGTTCGCCAAAGTACAGGCCGACCAGGTCCGTTGACGCGCCGCGACCGGCCACATCGAGAGTGAGGTGCAACCGTCCCAACCGCCCACCCAGGCCTACCTCGCCCAACCGGGCGTTCGCATCTCGACCGATGAGAACCCGCTCATGAGCGATGCTGTGCGTGTCGTATCCGAAACGCTGCACGGTGCTGAGCTTGAGACGCGCCCCGTCGTTTACGAAGGCCTCGATCTGAGGATTGACGACCAGGAATATTCCGGCCGGCGACCTGAACCCCACCACCACGCTTGCTTCAGCGTTGGCCTCGATCGCCAGCGTGATATGCGGGAAAGACACCGTCCCCTCGGCAGTGGCCTGCACGTCGATATAGAAAGGCCGCTCGACGCTGCGGTTGGCAGGTACCTTCAGGAAGACCCCGTCGTGAGCAAACGCGTGGTGAGCTGCCGAGAACACGTCGAGGTCCGGGGCAATGCCACTGCCAAACAACACCGAAAGGGCGTCCTCGTGATCGGCGAGGCCATCTCGCAAGGACACAAACACAACACCCTCTTCGTTGACCTGCAGATCGGTAACCGTTCCATCGATGATCGTCGCTTGCCCGGCCATTGAGCCGAGCGATCCAGCCACGTCGTCGCCGTCGTCCATGCCTGCGGCCGGGGGCGGGGCCAGCATGAGGTCCTCGAGCCGGAACGGCAGATCAACATACCGCCAAACCTCTTCTGCAGATGACGGCATGTCCAGTTTCTCGAAGAAACCCAAACCTTGCCGGCGCGAGGCAACCAACCAATCGGGGACTTGCCCGTTGAGCTGATCGATTGACTCGGGACGAAGCGGTAGAGCCGGACGGGATGGCACGAGAGAACTCCTCGGAAGTGACGCAACGCCATGGTATTAGCACTGGGCAGATAGGAGAAAAGAAAGGCCCGCTTTTCGTTTCTCGTTTCTCGTCCCTCCCCCCTGGCGAGCGAAGTGAGCGAATCTGGGGGGCGTGGCTTGGTAGACCCAGCCGGATGTGGATCCGTCCCACCAACGAAGAAGCTCATGGCCAGTCCAGAAGGGCTCTCGCCCGTTCGAACACCTCGTCCAGCATCACTTCCGTCAGTCGTCCGGTGAAGGTGTTCTGCTGGCTGGGGTGGTAGGAAGCGATCAGCATCGGGCCTGACGGGCGAAGATCAACCTCCAATCCGTGCGCGAAACGGGGACGCGGTTTGGGGACACTCACCTGGCGTCCGTGCAGAATTCGCAGAACCTGCGCATAGGCCATACCGCCCAGGGGAACGATGACTTCGACGTCGCGAAGGAGATCGAGTTCGGCTTCGAGCCAACCACGGCAATTCTCCTTCTCGGCGGGGATCGGCTTGTTGTCGGGTGGAGCGCATCGAACGATGGCACTCACAAACGCCCCAGCCAGCACCAGACCGTCTCCTCTAGCAACGGCTTCCGGTTGACTGGCGAATCCGGTTCGATGGAGCGCCCGAAACAACCAATCCCCGGATCGGTCGCCCGTGAACATCCGGCCGGTTCGGTTCGCACCATGCGCCGCAGGCGCCAGCCCTACGATGAGGAGTCGGGCTCGCGGGTCTCCGAAACCGGGAACCGGTTTCGCCCAGTATTCCCAGTCGTGGTACGCGACGCGCTTGTGGTGGCCCGCCTGCTCTCTCCAGGTAACCAACCGCGGACATACCCGGCAGCCGACCAGGTCCCTTTCCAGCGTCTCTATCCCCATTTGCAGAGAGTACAAGTGGTCCCCAAGCGGCCGGAAGCGGTAGTCAATCGGCCGTCGCGTCCGTCTCTGGTGGCTTGAGAGCGCCGGGCGTGTGGTTGCTGTTGGCGTTCCACAACATCCAACCGATGTTGTACCGCTCTGCCGCGTCGATCTCGGCCCGCACCTCGGTAGGGCCGTAGTAATAGTCGGCCAGCCAGGGACGCATGATGGCCGTCGACTGCAGCCGGGGCATCCCTGCAGCCAACGCGGCGGCGATGATCTCTCCCGGATGGTCGAACGGTATCTCGTACCCAAACGAACCGTCCGAATAGTGATCCGGGTAGATCATCGGGCTCATGGCATCGACCACCCCGGAAAGATCCTCTGTCCGCTGCCCGATGCCCTGATCGTCGGGAACACTCAGGATGATGGCGAACACGTCTGCCGATACTGCACAACCCCTGGAATTGAGCAGTCCACGGGCCTTTCCCAGGAAATCGGCGATCACGCCCACCCGGGCTGCGCCCGAAACCGGATCGTTGTAGGCACCCAGATACGCCGTACCTCCATCGAATCGGACCGAGCTCCCAAAACCATCGGGAAACCGCACGTAGTCGAATTGGATTTCGTGCACACCCGCCTCGCACGCCTCAACCGCGAGATCGAGGGCGTACTGCCGGGCGGCCGCATCCGTCGGGTCGAGGAAGTACTGACCGTTCTTTTCGAATGGAGTCCCGTCCGGGTTGGTTATCGCCAGATCGGTTCTGGCCCTGGCTGCCACCGGGTCCTGGAACGTCACGAGACGACCGATCATATAGAGATCGTGCTCCTCCACTTCCTGAACCAGGTCACTGAGTTGATAGAACTCCCGGGTGGCACCGACCTCTGCGGCGAGGGGCACGGCGGATGGGTAGTACACGCGCCCGGACTCGTCCTTCAAGTCAACGACCAGCGAATTTATTTCGGTGGTATCGGCCAGATCCAGGAGTCCGTTCCACGCCTCCGCATTCTGCGGTGTCCAACCTGTAACGTGAAGGGCTCTCACCACTCTTGGCTCCAGGACGATATCCAAAGGTCCCGGCTCGCCCTCCCAGGCCACCACCGCAGGCATCCAGGCGGGTCGGGTCACGACGGCTTCTCCGGACAAGACCCGCTCGAGACGAAACGCGCCGTCCACTCCGCTGATCGCTTCCGCGTCGCCGAGCCGCACCGCCGCGCCCGCCACACCATCCCCGGTTGCGTCGGTGACGCGACCCGTGAGCACTACCGGTTCCAAGGCGATCTCCATCGGATCATCGCTGAACTCTTCGAGATTCGCCGTCGCCTCGTGGAATCCGGGCGCAGCCGCGACGACAACTATGGGTTCGTCCTCCCAGATGGTGGAAGCCAGCCCGGCGATGTCCGTCTCCGTCACGAAGCCTTGGAAGTCGACCTGCGCTCCGGCCAACGTGACGCCTGCTTCGTCGACGACGGTGACCGAAACGGAAGGAGGAGGAGGGGGCGGCGGCGCCGGCGTCTCTCCGACCACAACCATCGATGTGGTGAGACACGCGCTCAGCCCGAGGGCCAAGATCATCGCAGTACTTGAACGGATGGTCGTCGTCCGCAGGACCCGGCCAATGTGCATCTCGAAAGGGTACTCATCTTGGCCGGCTGACCGACAACTGAAATGGCGACGCCGGTCGATCAGTCACTTTCGCCGTTGTCAGTGTCACTCCGGCGTGTTACCTTGCAAATGCTGGCAATTACAGGAGATGTGACAGCTTGCCCAAGCGCGGCCGTGATTCAGTCCCTATGTACGACACGGTGGGCATATATCTCGAAGAGGTATCAGCTCACACTCTGCTTGATGCCGAAGATGAGGTGCGGCTGGCGAGGGCGATGGAAGCCGGCCGGAAGGCTCAACATAAGCTCGAGTCCGGCGACGATCTGACTCCCGTTGAGCGCGCCAAGCTCTACCGTCTCGCCCATGCCGGCGAAGAAGCCAAGATGATGTTCATCCGGTGCAATCTGCGCCTCGTCATCTCAATAGCCAAACGTTATGCGGGGCGGGGGCTCGATCTGCTCGATCTCATCCAGGAGGGGAACCTCGGCTTGATCCGGGCGGTCGAGAAATTCGATTGGCGGAAAGGCTTCAAGTTCTCGACCTATGCCACCTGGTGGATCCGTCAGGCGATCACCCGCGGTCTCGGGAACCAGGCCCGCACCATCCGGCTTCCGGTCCACATGGTCGATGTCGTCAGGACCGTGCAGGACACGGAACAAGCCCTGGCCGAAGAATTTCGGCGGCCACCGACCCTGGCGGAGATTGCCGAGTCGAGCGGGCTCGATGTAGAGCGGGTCGAGGCAGCACTTTCGGCTCCGTCTGACACCGTGTCACTTGACCGTCCCGTCGGCGAAGAGGGCGACGCCGAACTGCAGGATTTCGTTGAAGATGAGAGCGCTCCTGACCCGTTTGGTCACACGGCGGCCGTCATGCGACGCCTCCATCTCATCGACGCCCTCCGCATACTGGAGGAAGGCGAACGACAGGTGCTGATGATGCGATTCGGCCTGGACGGGGGTGAACCCCGAACTCTTTCCGATGTGGGGAAGATCTTCAACCTGACTCGCGAGCGGGTTCGGCAGATCGAAGGGCGAGCCATCTCCAAGCTGCGGCATCCTTCATGCTCGATCGATCTCGAGTCTTTGCTGTAACCTGCCGCCATGGAATTCGCAGATTTCGAATTCACTCCCAACCTCCTCATCATCGTGGCGGCTGCGGCCTTCGGCGGTTTGTTGGGAGGTGTCCTGACCGGCCGTAAGGCCTCGGTCGTTGGTTCGATCCTGATGGGCATCATCGGCGGCTTGGTGACCACCGTGCTCACGCGCGCCGCGGATTTCCCACCCGTCGTTGAGGTAGCCGGGTACTCGGTCGTTTATGCGGTGGCGGGTGGCGTTTTCCTGGCAGCCGTAGTCGGCTTCGGCAGTCGTTAGCAGAGCTCTTCTGTCCGGCTTGGCCCTTCCCGAGAACTCCGGCGTCACCGTCCGTCACGTTGCTTCGAGTTTGGCTCAACCACTTCGGCGAGGTCTGATATCTAGAGGTCATAGCCACCGGGCGGCCAACTCAGGCAGGGCCGGCACCTTCGGAATCGGGGCGCACCGGAAGCCCGGCGTCGACCCAACCGCGGAATCCGCCGATCACATCTCCCACGCGCCGGAACCCGAGATCCCTGAGTGCGGAGGCCGCCAGGCTTGACGAATAGCCGTCGTTGCAGACCAGGATGATCTGTCGCTCGAGATCGCTCAGCCTGCCGTCGGCATCCCTCGAATCGGGGTCGCAACGCCATTCGAGCACAGAGAGCGGAACGTGAATTGCGCCAGAAAGAAAGCCTTCCCGGTGGCGGTCGTCGCCACATCGAGTGTCGACGATGACGGCCCCCTGGGTGAGGGCCGTATTGGCCTCGGCCGGCGTGAACCTCTCGATCCGCTGCCGCGCCTGGTCTAGGCGATCTTGGATCGTCGCACGGGCGGCCACCTCGTCTGACCCCTGGTGCTGAAAGGGTTTCCGCATGAGGAAGGCGCTATCCGATCGCTCCGGCTTCCACCATGTTGAGCTCAATCAACCGGTTCATCTCGACGGCGTACTCCATAGGAAGTTCCTTGACGATCGGTTCGATGAAACCGGCCACGATCATCGACGTCGCCTCTTCCTCGCTGAGCCCGCGGCTCATCAAGTAGAAGAGTTGGTCCTCTCCAACCTTGGAAACGGTCGCCTCGTGGCCGATCTGGGCGTCGGCTTCTTCGATCTCCATGTAGGGATAGGTATCCGACCGGGAGTGATCGTCGAGGATCAACGCGTCGCAACGCACGAACGATTTGGTGCGCTGGGCGCCCGGCTCGACCCGGACCAGTCCCCGGTAGCCGGCCCGTCCGCCGCCTCGCGAGATCGATTTGGAGGTGATGGTCGAAGTTGTATCGGAAGCTGCGTGCACGATCTTGGCGCCGGCATCCAGGTGTTGGCCCGGTCCGGCGAACGCGATCGACAGCACTTCGCCGTGGGCGCCCGGCTCCAAGAGCCAGATCGCCGGATACTTCATCGTGAGCTTCGAGCCGAGATTGCCGTCCACCCATTCCATGGTGGCATTCTCATAGGCCGCCGCTCGCTTGGTCACGAGGTTGTACACGTTGTTCGACCAGTTCTGAATGGTGGTGTACCGGCAGCGTCCACCCTTCTTGATCACGATTTCGACCACGGCCGAGTGAAGCGAATCAGTGGAGTAGACCGGGGCAGAACAACCCTCGACGTAGTGGCAGTAGGCGCCCTCGTCGACGATGATCAAAGTTCGTTCAAACTGTCCCATGTTCTCGGCATTGATACGAAAGTAAGCCTGGAGCGGCTGATCGAGGTGAACCCCGGGTGGCACGTAGATGAAAGAACCGCCCGACCACACTGCGGAATTGAGGGCGGCGAATTTGTTGTCGTTCGGTGGGATGATCGTCCCGAAGTACTCTTTGACGATGTCGGGATACTCCCGTACCGCAGTGTCCATATCGGTGAACAACACGCCGAGCCGTTCGAGGTCCTCACGGTTTTTGTGGTACACAACCTCGGACTCGTATTGGGCAGTGACCCCGGCCAGGTACTTGCGCTCCGCCGCGGGGATACCCAGCTTCTCGTAAGTCTCCTTGATCGAATCGGGCACCATATCCCAGTCTTTGGCCTGACCCTCAGTCGGTTTGATGTAGTAGTAGATGTTGTCGAAGTCGATCTCGTTGAGGAGACCACCTCCACCCCACTGCGGGATGGGCTTGCGCAGCCATCGCTGATAGGACTTGAGCCGGAATTCCAGCATCCAGTCCGGCTCACCCTTCATCTGCGACATCTGGCGGATGATGTCCTCGTTCAAACCCCTTTCGGGTTTGAAGACATAGTCCTCTTTGTCACTCCATCCGAGCTTGTACGAACCCAGGTCAATATCGACTGTGGCCATGTCGTTGCTCACCCCAATTAACACTACGGAGATAGGGAATACTACTACCGGTGGATTCCTAGCGTAGGAGCTACGGTACCGGACCGCACCGACGGAAGTTCCCCGCTCGGTAGAGCGGAACTCCTTGGTCGGCCTGGTTGCTGATAGCGTTCCCACAATGCCGGTGATTGTTGTTGGCGCAGATACTCCCGGCGGTGAAGCAATCGTTGCGGCGCTGCTCTTGCGGGGCGGCGAGATACGCGCTTTCGTCACCGACCCGGGCGCCGGAGCCGCGCTCCGAAAACAAGGGGCCAAGGTGGCCCTGGGGGATTTGTCCGACGGATCACACGTGGCGGCGGCTGCCCACCATGCCTTCACGGCGGTGCTGGTAGAGGCGGCGGCATCGGATGGTCGGCCGCTCGCCTTTGCCGACGACGTCACCGGGGTTCTGACGGCATGGGTAGGCGCGCTTGGGGAGGCGAGCGTGCAGCGGGCGATCTGGGTAGGCAATCCGGCCCTGTCGCTCGTCGGCGGTAGCGCACCCGAGGTCACCGTGGTTGCCCCGGCCGGCCGGACCGAGGGGGAACTCGCCGATGAGGTTGCGGATCTCAACGACCGGAAGCGACTCCGACCGGAACCCTGAACCCTGGGTTACTTGAAGTCGGTCTCGCCTCGCGCAATGGCCAGCTCGAGGAGCCAGCGTTCCCAGGCGTCCCGCAGATACGGGTAGGGATTGACGGCTCGCCCGTTGATGTGCAGCTCGAAATGCGTGTGGGCACCCCCCCACTCAGCGTTCCCACTGTCGCCAACGAATCCGATCACTTGACCGGCCTCGACGATATCGCCGACTTCCAGGCCTTCGGCGAACGCGTACTCCGCCCCGCCCCGACGATCATCGGTACCGGGCGTGTCGTTGTTCAGGTGCATGTACCACGAGCTCGTGCCCTCGCCGTGATCGATCGTGATGTGGTACCCCGAACGGTCGCCCTCGCCCATGGTCTCGATCACACCGTCGAGCACCGCAACGACGGGGGCCATCTTGCTACCCATCAAATCAACGCCCCGATGGGTCCGTTCGTCCGGCCGGGCCACCCCCCAGGAATCGACGAACTCGGTCTGCTCGTCGAGCTGGGGGAACCGCAGATACAAAGGGTCGGCCGCCCCCGCCCCGGAAACGGACGAGGCGACGATCGCCAAAGCTGCGATCATGCCGGTGAATACGCGTCGAAAAGCCATCTGTTTACCTGTGCAGGAAAACCCAATCAAACGGTCGGGCCTTGCGACCCTAGTGAGTTACGCGATGTATGCAAATCCATGCATGGCACTTTCCATCAGGATCGGCCCGTCGAGAGGGCGGCCTTGCGGCCGCCCTCTCGATGACAGCTGATCGCTTCAGCTACTTGTTCCGCTTGGCGGCCTTGACCGCCTTCTTTGTGAGGACCCAGTCAGGCGGTCCGTGGCCATCTCCTTCTTCGGCTTCGTCCAGATCCGCCTTTTCGAGCTCGAGCACGTCGTCGAGCCCGTCCGTACCAACGGCGAAGTCGTAGTCGCCTTTCCCGAAATCTTGACCGGCAGCCCACTTGACCAGTTGGCCCTTCGGGCCGTCGTACTCCAGCGCTTTCATTCCATCGTCTTTGAGCCAGTGCACAAACGACGAGACGAAGGAACCGTGGTTGACGTGCCCGTTGTGGCTCACCTCCAGGGTTTCGCAGAATTCTCCGGGAAGCGGGTCCACCACCGGCGGTGGGGGAACGCAGGTGGGAGGTTCGTCCAGATCTTGCCATTCGTCCCAATCTTCCTGCTCGGGGTCACCCCAGTAGAGCACGAAGGTGATGAGGTCGAATACGTCGCCCAGCAGCTCCTGGTCCATCGTCAGCTCAGCGAACCCCGGCTCGAGCGGCTCTTTGGCCGTTTCCGTGTCGTCCGCCAGCGCGGCTCCCATCGAACCCAACACCAGCAGCGCCACCAGCGTCATGACCCCCCAGCGTTTCATTTTCTTCATCGGCAACTCCCATCGCATTGGAATACCACTATTGGTGGTTATCGTCCCCTGCGACAAACACTTTAGGTGGCAACAACGCACACCGCTCCATCGCGGTCACCCGGCGCGTATCGTAGGTCTATGACGGTCCGCGCCCTCCGGTTGCACGGCCCCGGTGACCTGCGATCCGAGGAGGTCGACCTGCGGCCGACCGGGCCCGGCGACGTGGTGGTGGCCGTCGAAGCCTGCGGGGTGTGCGGTTCGGACCTTCACTTCCTCGACGGCTCCGCCCGCACCGGCCACACCCCTATCACCCTTGGACACGAGATTGCCGGTCGGGTGGTGGAGTCGAATGACCCGTCGTGGAAAGTTGACGATGAGGTGGTGGTGGCAGCCGGTGTGACCTGCGGTTCGTGCATGGCGTGCCGCACCGATCGGGAAATGATCTGCGAGCGCCTCTCGATGACGGGAATCGACTTCGATGGGGGGCTGGCAGAGCAAGTGGTGGTGCCGGGCATCGCCCTGCTTGCCCGACTGCCGGGAGTAGCCCCGGCAGTGGCGGCCACCGCCGTCGATGCCGGAGCAACGGCCTTCCATGCGGTGGTTTGTCGAGGACGCGTGCAATCGGGCGACGCGGTGCTGATCATCGGGGCAGGAGGGTTGGGTTCGTACGGCATCCAGATCGCCCGGGCCCGGGGGGCGGCTCCCGTCATCGTCGCCGACCGCGATCCTGCGGCGCTGGCCCGTGCCACGCAGCTACAGGCCGACGAGACGATCCTGGTCGAACCGGGCACCTCCATCGGCCGGGCGGCCAAACTGCTCACCGGCGGAGGCGTCGACACCGCTATCGAGTTCGTCGGTCGGGCCGCGACTCTCGACGCCGCGATCAAGTCGCTCCGCCCCGGGGGCACGGCGGTCGCAGTCGGGGTCGGCCTGGAACCGCTCACCACGCTTCCGCCCGTTTTGTGGGCCCGTCACGAGTACGCCCTCCTGGGCTCGTTCGGCAGTCACCGACGCGACGTCGAACAGATCCTCGACTGGCTGAGCGACAGAACGCTGGTGGCACCAGCACTCGAACAGACCCCGCTTGAAGGGGCCGAACTGGTGATCATGTCGCGGGCGAACGGCTCCCGGCCGGCGAAGGGGCGATTGATGGTGATTCCCTAGGAGCCCTCAGCTCTGTCCCCAATGCCGCTTGGCGGCTTCCTCGAGTGCATCGAGCCGCGTGTAGTAGTCGGGAAACTCATTCAGGTGAGCGAGGGCGATCTTGCCGGTGAGCACCGGGTCGTCCCCGGTGACGTTCGTCTCCGGATCCCGGGTGCCGTGCTCGAGCTCCACATTCAGGCCCATGTGAAACTGCTCGATATCGAAGTCTGCGTCCTCGAACTCAACACCGATGGCGTCCGCGATCCTCTGTGCATCTTCAAGCGTGAACGGCATCCTTGCCTTCCTTTCTCTGCCGACATCATCCGGCGCCAACCGGATCCCGACTACCGCCGGAGGTCACATTCGCGCCGCCGGAAGACTGGTCACGACGCGATGCCGGTGCCCTTCCAGACCTCGGATAGCCTGGCGTAGGCTCCGTCCCGTGCGATCAGATCGTCGTGGGTCCCCTCTTCGACGATCCTCCCCCCATCGACGAGAACCACTCGATCCGCCCGGCGGGCGGTTTGGAGCCGGTGCGCAATGACCATCGCCGTCCGGCCTTCGAACAGAACCGACAACGCGGCTTCGATACGAGCCTCAGTTTCGGGATCGAGGTTGCTGGTGGCCTCGTCGAGAACGATCAGCGCAGGGTCGGCGATCAGTGCCCGGGCCAGTGCCACCAGTTGCCGCTCGCCAGAGGAGAGGCGGCTGCCGCGCTCACGCACCTCGGTGTCGAGCCGTTCGGGCAGGCCGCGGACCCAATCACCGATCCCCATCGTTGCGCAAACGGACCAAATCTCCTCATCTGAAATATCCGGCCGTGCAAAGGCGAGGTTGTCGCGCAGCGTGCCTCCAAAGAGATATCCCTCTTGGGGGACGAGAGCTACGTGTCGCCGGAGTGCCGCAAACGAAAGCTCTCGAAGATCGACACCGTCGATGCTGACGCTGCCCCGAGTCGGGTCGTGGAAACGAACCGCCAGCTTGGCCAAAGTGCTTTTCCCCCCTCCCGTCTCTCCCACCACGGCGACCCGCTCTCCGCACCCGATGGCCAGGTCGATGTCTTCGAGCACAGACGTTTCAGGGTCATAACCGAACGAAACGCCGCGGAAGTTGACCTCACCGCACACCGGTTCCGCCAGCACCGTGGGACGGTCAACCTCCGGCACGGCCGTCCTGGTATCCAGTATCCCGAAAAGCTTGCTGAGGGCTGCCAGCGCGGCCTGTAAGAGGTTGTACACGTTTGACAACTGCACGATCGGTTCAAAGAAGTAGCCCAGATACAGAAGGAACGCCACCAGCGATCCGAACGACATGTCACCATCGAGCACCCGGCTACCGCCCACAAACAGAATGAGAGCGATTCCCAGGCTGGCCAGGAGGTCGACGGCCGGGAAATACGAGGCGATGGCCTTGGCAGCCGACAGATTCGCTTCGAAATAGCGTTGGTTGACCCGCCCGAACTCGATCGCCTGCCGCCCTTCCTGGGTATACGCCTGCACGACCCGTACCCCCGAAATACCTTCCTGCAACGCACCGAGAACCTGTCCGATCTGCTCTCTGATGGCCTGATAGGCACGATCCGCGTAGCGGCGAAAGACGAGTGACATGACAATGAGCAACGGCATGAGGGCAAGCACCGAGAAAGCCAGGGTCACGTCGACCAGCAACATCGCCCCCGTCACCCCGGTCACCATCAGCACGCTGGAGACAACCGACACGGCTCCTTGATTGGCGAATTCGGTCAGGGACTCGATGTCGGACGTCATGCGTGCCACGAGCACGCCCGTCTTCGACCGTCCAAAGAACCCCATATCCAGGCTGATGAGATGACGGAATACCCTGACTCGCATTGACCGCAGGTAACGCTCGGCGACCCAAGCCACGGAGTAGACAGAAACCCTTTGGGACACGTACTGGACGACCAGCACCGCTATCAGGATCAAGGTGGCGTTGGTGATGATCCGCAGATCGCGATCGATCACTCCCTTGTCGATGCCAAGTCTGATGACCAACGGGCTCGCCAGCCTGGCCACCGTGGAGGCAACAGTCGCCGCCATGGCGCCGGCGGCAGGGCCGATGAGATCCTTGCCGTATCCGCCTGCCCGGCGGAGCAACCGGATCGGTCGCTCAACTTTGTTGTCGCCGCCAAACCTGGCGTACATCATGGCGCCCCCTCGTCGGCGGGGAACACCCCGCTCTCGGCGAGGACCTCTCGATAGCGGGGGACGCTGGCCAACAGCTCTTCATGGGGGCCGGAGGCAACCACCTTGCCGTCGTCGAGGAGGATGACCCGATCCGCCAGCGTCAGGGTTGAGGTCCGATGGGCAATAATGATGGTCGTCCGCCCCTCCATCACTTGCTCCAGTGCCGCCCGGATTTCTCCTTCCGTTATTGCGTCAACAGACGAAGTGGCATCGTCGAGAATCAGAATCCGCGGATCACGGAGAATTGCTCTGGCCAGGGCGATGCGCTGTCGCTGGCCACCCGACATGCTGTAGCCCCGCTCCCCCACCACGGTTTCATATCCATCTTCCAGATCGGCGATGAACTCATGGGCCTGGGCGAGTCGGGCAGCCAGGCGAACCTGCTCTTCCGTTGCGTCCGGGTTCCCAAAGGCAATGTTCTCGCCGATGGTCGCAGAGAACAAGAAGGTCTCTTCGAACACCACTGCGACCTCGCTCCGGAGGTCGTCGATCAGTACTCCGGTGATGTCGATGCCGTCAATGCGCACCGATCCGTTGCTTGGGTCATAGAAACGCGGCAACAGATAGGCGAGGGTCGTCTTGCCGGAACCGGTCGACCCAACCAGCGCCACGGAGGATCCCCCGGGGATATGCAGGTCGACGCCGTCCAGTACCGGCGGCCCATCCGGATAGGAAAACGACACATCAGTCAGGCGGACATCGCCGGGGCCATCCGGAAGGCTCGTGGCGCCGTCCAAGTCCCTGATATCGGGGGCGGTCCGCAGGAGGTCGGTCACCCGGGCAGCCGAGGCGGCCGCCCGAGGCAACTCGGCGAAGAACCAACCGGTGATACGCAATGGGAATTGGAGGGCGACCAGATACTGGGTGAAAGCGACAAAATCGCCCAGGGTCATCGAGCCTTCGACCACGCGCCGGCCACCGACCAAGACCACCAGTACTGTGGCGACGGCCGGGATCAGCTCAAAAAGTGGGACATAGATCGAGCGCAGTCGGAGCATGTCCATGGTGCGGGTGAAGATACGGTTGGCAGCCCGGCTGAGCCTTCCTACCTCCTGGTCTTCTTGTCCGTACGACTTGACCACCCGGACCCCAGCAACGACTTCTTCGACCACGTTGGAGAGGTCGGCAAGTCGCTGCTGGACGTCCCAAGAAACCTTCAGAACCCGGCGAGCGTAACGATTCGCCAGAAACAGCAAGGCAGGCACGGTCAACGCCGACAGAAGGCCCAATACCGGGTCGAGCGCCACCAAAACGATCACAACCACTACGAACATGACGAGGTTGGCAGTAGAGATGGGCAGCATCGCGAAGATCAAGCGCACCTGGGAAAGATCGCTCGATGAACGGGCCAACAATTCGCCGGTCGGCACCCGGTCATGAAACGAGAAAGCCAGCCGTTGCAGATGCTCGAAGATCCTGTTGCGGAGATCCGTCTCTGCCCGGTATGACAACGAGAACGCGAAAAACCGACGTCCCCCAATCCCTACGGCCTTGAGCACGCCGGCCGCAACCACCAACCCGACCAGCGGGAGCAACATCTCGCGCTTTTCCCCATCGATCGCCCGATCGATCACCAGTTTGGTGAGGTATGGAGTCAGCACCACCACCGTCATCCAGAGCAATGCGCTGGCGACGCTGAACATTGATTCCCGCCGGTATTGGAGGAGGGTCCGGCCCAGCAACCGCAACCCGGATCGCACCGCCGGATCTCGCAGCGTCGTCGTCACCTCACCTCTCTCCGGCGTCCGACTGCTTCCTGTTCGAGCGTCTCGAGTCCGAGCTTCATTTGCTCGGTGGTGTCGGCTGCCTGACCAGACTTCCGTACGAGCCGCCGCCGCGCTGCGGCGGCCGCTACCGAGCCGGAGACAATGATCAGATACGAGACGACATACAGCCACAAGAGCAGCAAACCAACCGCTCCAAAGGTGGCGTAGGTCGGCCCAAGGCCGCCCGCAGTATTGAGGTAGTACTGCAGGCCGAGTGAGAACCCGACCATTCCTCCGGTCGCCATGAAGGCTGCCAGCCAGGTACCCGGGAGACGGCGCGGCGGCCCAAACCGGTAGAGCAGCCAGAAAAACCCCAACAGGCTGAGCGATGCCACGGGAATCCGTAATGCTGCCCACAGATCAACCGGCCAGGCCAGGTTCGTGATCTCCTGGAGCCAGTCACGGATGGCCCGTCCGGCGATGATCAGCACGAGTGAGAGCGCCAGGGTGAGACCAACGGCGACGGTGAGCCCGGTGGCAATGAGCCGGGTTTCCCACCACGACCGATCTTCATCGATTCCCTCGACTCTGGTAAGCACGCGCATGATCGTGAGCACTCCGCGCGAGCCGAACCAGAGAGCCAGGATGGCGCCCAGCACGATGACGAGGCCTTCGCGGTCGGCGACGATGCCGGATGCGTCCACGAGCGCCGTGCCGATGAACTCGGCAACCTCTACCGGAGCGATCAACGAGATGACCCGAACCGTTTCCGCTTGCGCTTGGTTGGTCCTCCCCAGGAATGAGGCGGCGGTGAGCAAAACCACCGCCCCGGGAACCAGAGCGAAGATGATGTTGTAGGCGATAGCCCCGGCCAGTACGCCCGGGCCTGCGGCGCTGAACCGCACCCAGAACTTGACAACCGGTATCTCCCTGATCCGATCGAAGATCCGTGCAGGCGCCATCACCTCAGATTAGGACCGATGGCGAACGGACTTGCGTCGCTCCCAAACGGGTTCTTCGTACACTGGCGCGGATGCGACGGTCTTCAGCACTCTGGCTCATGGTGGCGGTAGGCCTGGCCTCGTGCACTTCGTGGCTCGGTGCCGGCACCGATGCGATCGCACCAACCACGACCGTCTCCCTCATCAACACGACAGAATCTGCGGCCCCAACCACGAGCTCAACCGTTTCGAGTACAACCACCACGATCCCCGTGCGAGAAGCCGGCACCGTTCCCGGATGGACCGTCGGGCAAGCCTGGGGTTCGGTTCGTGGGCTGACGATGTTTCGCGGCAACCCCACCCGGACGTACTACGGCGAACCGCCGGTGCCCACAAATCCAGATGTGCTGTGGAGCTACCCGGCCGGTGACTCATTGTGCAGCCGCTCGAACGTTGCCGGGACGAGCACTGTCTGGTGCGGGACGGGGTGGACCGGACAACCGGTAGTGTACGAACGTACCGACGGGGTGACCGAAGTCATCTTCGGGGCCTACGACAAGAAGGTCCATTTCCTGGATGGTTCGACCGGTTTGCCGACCAGAGCGCCATTCGTCACCGGCGATCTCATCAAGGGCTCGGTTTCCCTCGATCCGGACGGGTTCCCGCTGCTCTACTTCGGCTCGCGAGACAACAAACTACGGATCGTTGCTCTGGACCGTCCGGAACCGGATTTGCTGTGGGACCTCGATGCGTCCGCTGTGCGCGGAATCTGGAACAACGATTGGGATGGCAACCCCGTAGTCCTCGACGACTTGCTCCTCGAGGGTGGTGAGAATTCCTGGTTCTTCATCATCAAACTCAACCGGGGCTACGACGCAGCGGGATTCGTGACCGTCCAGCCGGAGCGCCTGATTGAGGTCCCTGGATACACAGACGACCTGATCTCCCGCGTTGGCAGCAATGTTTCGATCGAAAACTCGCCGGCAGTCTTCGACAACCGGGTGTACTTCGCGAATTCGGGGGGAAGAATCGTAGGGTTGGACTTGTCCGAGATAGCGGCCGGCCAAGCCCCCGTCGTCTTCGACTATTGGGTAGGCGATGACGTCGACGCCACGATCACTATTGACGGGGAAGGCATGCTGTATATCGCGGCTGAATTGGAGCGGTTCAACGAGCGTTCGGCCGAGCTCGGCCAGTTGATCAAACTCGATCCCTACGCTGCCGATCCCTTCGTGTGGGGCGTTCCCGTCCCACCGCGCGGTCCGGGGGATGGCGGGCTCTGGGCTACCCCGGCCCTGGGGGACGGAGTGCTTTACGCATCGACTCATCCCGGCGAACTCCTGGCGGTCGATACCGAAACCGGGCAGGTGCTTTGGCGGGATGAGATTGGCTTTCACGCCTGGTCGTCGCCGGTCATTGTCGACAAAACCTTGGTGGTCTCCGTCAATTGCGAGACGGGCGGCGGATTGCGGGCCTATTCGCTCGCCGACCCGGCAGAGCCGCAACGGCTCTGGCAGTACGACCACGCATCCGGTTGCATCGAAAGCACCCCGGCCGTCTGGAAAGGAACCATCTTCGTCGGGTCGCGTGATGGAAGGTTTTACGCCTTCGGCGAGAAGTGAGTTGCGAGCTGCGAGCGCCGCCTCATTCCCACTTGAACAGGAAGTACGCGGCTCCCGCCGAGACGACCCCGATCGCCAGCACGGCCACCGAGGGCCCAACTGCCCATTCGCCGCTCAACCAGGGCTCTTGCAACATCTTTATGACCGGCGTCAGAGGGGCGTATTCGCCAATGGCGGCCAGGGATTCGGGTAATACCTCTGGGGGCGGTCCGGCGCCCGAAACGAACATGAAGAGAAACCACAGAAGCAAACCGGCCGACTGAGCAGCCCGGGCGGTGGGAAGCACCGTCCCCACCAAGATCCCGAAAGCGGAGAAACAGACCGCTCCAAGCACAAAAGCGATCAGGAAGAGGCCGGCCGACACGGGGGTGTCGACCTCGGTCGAGGGAAAGGCGACTGCCAGCAGCAGAACGCTGCCGATCGCAGCAATGAAAAAGGAGACAATCAGCTGCGCGCTCAAGAACCCAGTACGAGACACCGAGGACGCTCGCAGCCGGCGCAACACTCCCCGCTCCCGATACTCGGCAATGTGGGCCGGCACGCCGATCATCGCAACGCCCGCGATTGCCAGGCCAACATAGGCCGGCGTATACCAGTTGGTGGGCCCGTACCCGCCGTAGACGACAAAACCCCCATTGCCGCCGGTATCGCCCTCGTTGCCGAACACGCCTCCGAGGACATACAGGACCATGAGCGGGAGAGCGAACGTGAACAACACGGTCACCGGTTCGCGCAGAAAGAGCTTGGTCTCCACCCACGTCATCTTGAGTAGCGAGGTCATTTCTTTCTCATTCCCCCAGCCCCCGTCCGGTCAACCGAAGGAACACGTCCTCGAGCGTTGCCTGTTGGACGCGCAGATCGGTTGGTACGATCCCATTGCGGACCAATTCGGCGCCGACCAGCGCCAAGACCGGGCCGCGACCGACCACAACCACGTGCGGACCTCGGCGCGAGACGGAGTCCACCCACTCGATGGCTTCAAGAAAGGACACATCAGGCCGGTCGGTGCTGAAGTTGACTTGAAGATCTCCTCCATACTCAGCAATCAGGCTCTGGGGGCTGCCGCCGGCGACCACTCGACCTCCATCAACGATTGCCAAACGGTCACAGAGTTGCTCGGCTTCGTCCATGAAATGGGTGACCAGCACGAGAGTCGCCCCGCCGTCCCGAACCGCCTCAATGAGTTGCCAGGTGGCACGGCGGGCCGCCGGATCGAGCCCGGTCGTCATCTCGTCGAGGAACACCACTCGCGGTTCGTTGACGACCGCCAGGGCCACGAGCAGCCGCTGACGTTGACCTCCCGACAAACTGGAGAATGAAGCGGAGGCCTTTTCCGTCAGGCTCCACCGCTCCATCACCTCTCGCCATTCGGGTCCGCCCGGCACAAGGGAGGCAAACAGATCAAGCGCTTCCCAAACCTTCAGCCGGCCCGGTAGTGCGGACTCTTGGAGTTGTGAACCGACCAGCCGGCGAAGTTGGGTCGCCTGGGTGCGGGGATCGAGACCGAGAACTCTGATATCTCCTCCATCAGGCACCCGCAGGCCCTGAGTGATCTCAACACTGGTTGTCTTGCCGGCTCCGTTGGGTCCGAGGAGGCCGAAGATCTCGCCCTCCTCGACCTCGAAGGAGATGTCGTCGACCGCCACAAACGACCCGTACGTTTTGCGCAGATGCTCGACAGAGATGACTGAACCCACCAACGGAACCTAGCCCAAAGCAATGAGCGCCAACCAGCGACCAAGGCATGTCGGGTTTCTGCTCGAAGCTGGGAGCGAAGCGGGCTGGCAGCTGGAAGCCGGGAACCTTTCTAGAGTGAGCTCTATGGACTTCCAGGCCGACGATCTTCTGCCCGCCCCCGAGATCGACTTCGCCATCCTGGCCGATGGAGTTCACGCCTCGGCCGGCAAGATCTACGTCCTGGGAGGTGGGTGGGACACCATTTTTGTGCGCCAATTCCCGGCCCGTCATCACACGCTCGGGCTCGGGCTGAGGATCCGGGTCCCGTGGACAAAAACCGATGAAGAGCTCACGCTGTCGGTCGATCTGGTGGACGAGGATGGCAAGAGCCTCTTCGGGGAACGCAGGCCGGTTCAGAACTTCCGCGTGGCGCGACCGTCCGGCCTGCCCGATGGCAGCGATGTCGGGTTCGTTCGTACGATGACGTTCAACGGTCTCGTGTTCCCAAAGCCGGGCGGGTTTGCTTTCCGGGTGCTCATCGACGGAGACGAGCGGAAGCGAGTTCGCTTTCGAGTGCTCGCCAGAAGCCCGACTGAGCAGGCTTGAGCCGGGTTGCGCGTAGCATTCCGCCCATGTCCTATGAAATGCCTATTTTCCCCCTCGGATCTGTGCTCTTCCCACACGCGGTCCTCCCGCTCCGTGTCTTCGAGCCGCGCTACCAGTCGCTTGTCGACGACTGCTTGAACGGAGACGGCAGATTTGGCGTCGTGTTGATCGAGCGGGGCTCGGAGGTCGGAGGAGGTGATACCCGGTTCTCCAAGGGCACCATTGCACACATCGCCGGAATCGCCGATCTTGAGGACGGCCACCGGTTGGTTCTGGCAGTCGGGACGCGCCGGTTCGAGATTGCGCGCTGGCTCCCCGATGATCCCTACCCCCGCGCCCAGGTGGATGAGCTCGACGATCACGTCGAGAAAGGAATGATGCTGCCGCTGGTGGAAACGGAGCAGAAGCTGCGGCGCGTCCTCGCCTTGATGTCTGAAGCCGGCTACGACATTGGGGATACCTCTTTTCAAGTTTCTGATGAGGTGGACGTTGCCGTACAACAGCTGTGCACCCTGGCCCCTGTGTCTCCCCTTGACGCACAGGAGCTTCTCAGTATCGAACCGCCCGATGAACGCTTGGCCCGATTGGTCCAAGTCCTCGATGAAGAGATCTCCGTGCTGCAGCAGCAGTTGGGGGCCGGCTAGAGATCTTGACCGGCGCCGAGCATCAGATCGTCAATGCGGAACCATCTCACCCCTAGCATCAGGACTGTGACTACCACCGCCGATTGGTACAAAGACGCGATCATCTACGAAGTCCACGTCCGGGCCTTCCGGGATTCGAACGGAGACGGGACCGGCGACTTCCGCGGCTTGACGGAGAAGCTGGACTACTTCCGGGATCTGGGCATTACTGCCATTTGGCTGCTCCCCTTCTACCCATCGCCGCGTCGAGACGACGGCTACGACATCGCCGATTACAACTCCGTCCATCCTGCCTACGGAACGACCCGGGATTTCCGCCGTTTCCTACGCGAAGCCCACCGCCGGGGTCTGCGAGTGATCACGGAGCTGGTCGTCAATCACACTTCCGACCAGCATCCCTGGTTCCAGCGGGCCAGGCGGGCCGAGCCGGGGTCGGTTGAACGAGATTTCTACGTGTGGGGCGACACCCCGGATCGCTATCCCGAGGCCCGTATCATCTTCTCGGACACGGAGACCTCGAACTGGGCGTGGGATCCCGTGGCCCGCGCCTACTACTGGCATCGGTTCTTCTCACATCAACCGGACCTGAACTACGACAACCCGGCCGTCCGCAAAGCCATGTACCAGGTGCTCGACTACTGGCTCGACATGGGCGTCGACGGG
>JAOTUY010000017.1 GCA_029863625.1 Acidimicrobiia bacterium | reverse complement strand
TGTCTTTGGGTATCGAAGAAGCCGGGGTCGGTAGCCCTCAGGTCGGTGGGGGAAACCTGTGCTGAACAAGCAACAACGACCACCACTCAGCCATCCCCGACTATCACGACCACTGTTGCCGGTCAAACTACTGAGCAGTTCGGATTCGTCCGGAGCGTGACCGATGGAACACTCGTCTTCGATCCGGCCGATTTTCTGACCGGCGTGGAAGCCGTGGCGGCTGCTCGGGCGCGGCCGACATCAGCCAAAACCAAACTCGTACCATGGGTTGCGGCCGGCGGACCAGACGCGTGGCGGCTTCCCTAGCCGGCCGGCGTCACCGCGCATCTGTCGGCGCCACATGATTCAACCGCCCGCAATCACGGTGCCCAGGCCGGCCGACCGGGCCTGTCGGTAGGCCTCCGGGAGGATGGCCGCGTACTCGCCCCAGATTCCCAGAGCTACATAGAGGATGACCTCATCGTCTGATTGCCGACCAGGAATCCGTCCGGCGACGATGTCCGGCCACTCGGTTGCGTCGCTTCGCCGTAACCGGCCGTCGGTAATCAAGGTGATCATCTCGGGGATCCGCGAACTCACGTACTCCCAACTGTCGACTACCAGCCGGTCGGCGTCCAAGAACAGCGCCAGGGCTACCTCCTGGTGGGAGCCGAGCCGGGCGATGAAGGTCCCCGGTTGCACCCACTCCGGCTCAACGTTGGCGGCGCTACCCGTCGTGACGGTGACCACGATGTCGGAACCCCGGACGGCCTCCTCGGGTGCTTCCACCACCCGGATCGGGGCCCTCAGTCCATCGGCCATCTCGAGGGCGAAACGGTGGGCGGTCTCCGGCATGGCGTCGACGATCCGGATCTCGTCGAGTGTGAACACGTGGTCGAGCGCTTCGGCGTGGTGGCGACCCAATCCTCCTGCCCCGAAGATCGTCGCCACCCCTGCATCGGGTCTGGCTAAGCGGCCGGCCGTGACCGCGGTTGAGGCACCCGTCTTGAGGCCGGTGATCCAGTTCGCCTCCATGACCGCCGCCGGCAAGCCGGTTTCCGCCTCGAACAGCAACACGACTGAATCGGTCACAGGTAATTGCCGGGCGGGGTTGCCTTCGAAGAAACTGAACGTCTTGACATAGGCCAGGTCTTCACCGTCGAGATACCCCGAGAACGGTTTGATGAACCCGCGGTCGCCGACCGGCATATAGAACTTATCGCCCGCAACTTTACCGGCGGCGTCGGCCTCAATGCCTCGCTCGGCGAGGGCAATGGCCTCGGACATGGTCATCGATTGTCCTAGGTCGGCTTCGGTCAGGTACACAATGGTCGGTCGGCTCGCCACCTAGCCACCTCCTCGTTGCCTGTCGGCGTCGTACTGAACGTAACACTTCGGTGGCCCTGGTCGAGCAGTCGAGCGGAGGCGACGACGACTCCCAACAACGCCCGCCCCGAATTCGAGCTATGTGCGAGACTGGACCGATGGTCACCCCCACCTTGGATCTGCCGGCCGGGATCGTCACGTTCGTTTTCACCGACATTGAAGGCTCGACACGCCTGGTACATCGCCTCGGCGACGGCTACGTCGAGGTGCTCGAACGGCACCGGCAGATTCTTCGCGAGGCCTGGTCTGCTCACCACGGACGCGAGGTCTCGGTGGAAGGGGATGCCTTCTTTGTTGCATTCGAGCGGGCCGACGATGCGGTCCGGGCATGTATCGCCGCCCAACGCGGCCTGCTGGCCGAACCGTGGCCGGTCGACGGCGGGGTCATGGTGAGGATGGGCATCCACACCGGCCTGGCCACCCCGTACGCAGGCGATTACGTCGCGCTGGCCGTCCACCAGGCGGCCCGGATCGTCGCAGCGGGTCACGGTGGACAGATTCTGGTGTCCGAACAAACCGCTGAGAGGATCCAGTTAAACGACGAGCTAGATCTCCGACCACTCGGGCGATACCGGCTCCGTGATTTCGACCAGCCGGAAGAGGTCTTTGGTGTCTTCGGCGAAGGCCTGCCAACCGACCTTCCCGCCATCCGTGCCGTCCCTGCCGATGGCCATAACCTTGTTCGTCAACCGAACCCGACTATCGGGCGGGATGAGATCGTCGCCCGGGTTGCAGATGAGATACGCCCCCTTCGGTTGACGACCCTGGTCGGACCCGGCGGAGTCGGCAAATCCAGGGTGGCCGGCGACATCGGTGTGCGCATCGCCCCGGCCTGGGCGGACGGCGTGTGGAGAGTCGACCTCGCCGCAGTGACCGAGTCAGATCTCGCCGCAGCGGCCATCGCAGAAGAGGTCGGCGCCCCGGCCCGTCCGGGGAGTGACCGCTGGACCGACTTGGTCGAACACCTGGCGACACGCCAGGCCGTCATCCTCCTCGACAACTGCGAGCATCTGGTGACCGTCTGCCAGCATCTGATCGGATCTCTGTTCGACTCCTGCGAGGGAGTAAGTGTGTTGGCGACCAGTCGTGAGCCGATCCGGGTGTCCGGCGAATTGTTGTTTCCGGTGCCGCCGCTCCCGCTCCCCGACCCCGGAACGACCACTCCCGAGGAGGCCCTCAGCTCGCCGGCCATCCGGCTGTTTGTCGAACGCGGTTCGGCTGTGCGGCCCGGGTTCGCTCTCGACGATCGGAACACCGCCACCGTTGTCTCCATATGCCAGCACCTCGACGGCCTGCCGCTGTCACTGGAGCTGGCTGCTGCCAACCTGGCTGTGCAGTCCGCGGCTGAGATCCTCGCCGGGCTGAAGGACCGGTTCCGCCTTCTGCGGAGCCGCGATCGGGAACTCACCGACCGGCATCACACTATGGAAGGTGTTCTCGAGTGGAGCTACCGGTTACTCACCGATGTCGAGCAGGTTGCTTTCCGGCGAGTGTCGATATTCGGGACCACGTTCTCCCTTCGCACGGCTTCAGCCGCCGTCGCCCCAGACGGCATTGCCGGTGCGGATGTTCCGGATCTCATCTGGTCGCTGGTTGACCGGTCTCTCGTAGCCGCAGAGCTCGCCGCCGACGACACTCGCTACCGCTTGCTCGAGACGATTCAAACCTATGGTCGGGATCGCCTTGCCGAAGCGGGCGAGACCGAAGCCGTTGCCGTCAGCCTGGCCGACTACTTGCTCGACCACACCGGACCATGGCACCCGGCCGACCGCCGCTGGCTCGGTGAAGTCGGTGTTGAGCTCGACAACCTCCGGGCTCTTGTCCCGCTTCTGGCCGGCGACCGCCAGGAGCTGGCGCAGCAGATCGCCAGCACGATCGGCCGGTACCACGACGCCACGCACTCGTTCCGGGCCGGCATCGAAGAACTCACCCGATACGCCGACTCGTTGATCGGCCCATCATCGGTCAGGGTCTCGATGCTGGCGACGCTCGCTGATCTGCATCTTCGGACCGACGACACCGAAACTGCCACACGGCTGGTCGAGGAAGCCGAAGCACTCCAACGGATCCACGGCCTCCCCGAATGGGACGACGTAGCGGTCGACCGAACGCGCGGCGAAGTGGCTCGGCGCTCTGGTGATTTGCCGGGTGCCGTTGCGATCGCTCGCCGGGCGCTCGAACGGGACCTCTCGGACCGGGGACGATCACGCATGTACAACCTGTGGGGCACATCAGCCGCGGCATTGGGGGACCTCACGACTGCTCAACAGGCACTCTCACAAGAGCTGGACCTGAACCGCCGGGTCGGATATGAGCCGTATGTCGCCAGTGCGCTCGGAAACCTGGCCGAAGTGGCGCTGCGGTTGGGTGACATCCCGGCCGCCGCGCGCCACCAGCGAGCCTGCCTCGAGTTGGCGACTGCCCAAGGCTCCCTACCTATGGTCGCCTATTCGTTGATCGTTGCGGCTCGTGTGGCCGGGTCTCGCCAGGACTGGACCCCCGCCGTCCGTCTCCATGGCAAGGGCGAAGCGTTACTTTCCAAGATTGGCCTTGTGCTCTACGACGACGATCGAAAGGAGAGCAACCGGCTCCTGGGCGAGGCCGGGGAGGCTCTCGGGCAGAGCAGTTTCGACCAGGCTCACGAGGAGGGAAACGTTCTGGATATGCCGGAGGCGATCCGCCTGGCCGACTCGGTGCTGGCAGGCGCCGAGCATCCGCAAGTAGCCCGCGAGTAAGGTCGAGAGAGTCAAAAGGAGGCATATCGTGGCGCGACTATCGGGCCCCTGGCAGACGCGAGTTTCCTTTGCCCCGGGAGGCGGCTTCGGCTACCGGCCCGGCGAAGTGCTGGTGCGAAGGGATGACTTCAAGGAAGCCGAGGCCGTACTCATCGATCTCGCCGGACAGGGAGGGCTCGCCAGGCAAGAAAGGGACAGCCCTGATGACTATGACACGGTCGGGTCATTTGCCAGATTCAGTGGTGTGCCGGACACGCTCGACGCCGTCACGAAGCTCAACCAGGCCGGAATATACGCCCAGGTGAACCATGTCCTCTTCGCTCATGGTGCTCCGGACGGTGGCGGATTCCAGGCGAATCCGTTCTATGCGAATCCGTTTTATGCGAATCCGTTTTATGCCAATCCGTTCTACGCCAACCCGTTCTACGCCAACCCGTTCTACGCCAACCCGTTCTACGCCAACCCGTTCTACGCCAATCCAAACCCTGCGGCCGATCCGAGCTTTCAGGAGACCGGGCAGCGGCCCAGTTCGGCCAGACCGGCCCTCGAAGCAAAGACATTGAATCCGGTTACCGATCCCTCGCCCCCGGTGATTGCGATCCTCGATACCGGGTACGCAGCAGGGCAGGTTCGCGATTTAGTCAACCCCGGGAATGTTGAGGTACCAGATCTCGATAGGAAGGGATACCTCGATCCAGTTGCCGGGCATGGAACGTTCATCGCCGGCATCATCGAGCAGTATGTTCCCGGGTGCAAGATCGAGGTCCACTCGGTAATCAGCCCGTACGGAGACGGCGATGAGGTTGTCATCGGGCGGAAGCTGCGCGAACTTGCCCGGAGTAACGATCGACTGGATTTGGTCAACCTGTCGTTTGGGGGCTACTCATCATCCGGGATGGGGGTTTTGGCCGAAGCCATTGCGGCACTGCACTACATGGGGACGGTCGTCGTGGCCTCAGCAGGCAACGACGGCACTTCCCTGCCGATGTACCCGGCGGTTCTCCCCTACGTAGTGGCGGTGGGTGCCCTTGATCATGAAGGAGCACCCGCCCCATTCACCAATTACGGTCCGTGGGTTCGGGCGTGCACCCTGGGTGTTGAAGTCGTGAGCACCTTCTTCACCAATTTCAATGGTTCACATCCTTCCCAGGCCGGAGACGACATCGACGAGTTTTGTGGTTGGGCAGCGTGGAGCGGCACGTCTTTTGCGGCCCCTCGGGTGGTGGCCGCACTGGCGCACCATATGCGCACCACAAACACCTCTGCTCATGAGGCCGTGCAACAGATCATCGATGCTCCCAACCTCGAACGTAAAGCCCTCCTTGGAACCGTGGTCAGGTAGGCCAATCGGTCCTTGCGACCCCTCGAGGGAGAAGAGAGAGCGGCGGCCACAGCGAAGATGATGACGGCGATGCCGTTCTTCGGTGAGTACGAGCAGAAGACCGACCGGGTCATGCCCGTGATCCGCCTGGCGCGGAAGGCTCGATCCGCCTGATCAGACCAGAGAGAACCGAACCAGGGGAGCATTGTCGACCCAGGTGGGCAGGTCCGACATCGCCTGGTCGGGGGTGGTGTTCCAGCTTTCCGTGAGGATGCGAAACAAGATTGTCGCCCGTTCGTCCGGGTCGGTGATCGGCGTAGCCGTGGCCGGCAGATCGGCCGCTACCCCTCGTTTGAGGTGCAGGGTGAACTCCGGGTTGGCGACCATGTTGGCCATCCAGTCCCGCTTACGTCCGGGACGTCCGGTGATGAAGTAGTCACCATCGAACTCGTGAAAAAAGATCTCGATCCGGCGTGCCAGACCGGACGTACGTCCGGTGGTGGTGATGTCGACCACCCCGCCGTGTTCCAGCGCCTTTCGTACGTCTTCATCCATGGGCGTGAGAACCACTCGTCTCGGGTCGCTATTCCCACCGGGGCGGTCTCACTGCTCAGCGACGATGACATCGTCGCGCGTTGTCGGCCCAACTCCCGGTGTTGGAGATGACGAACGCCGAGGCCAGCCACCGGTACTCAGCGCGCCGCGAAACGAAGGCTTGGGGTCGGCCAAGCATCCTCCCTGTGGTGGCGTGAGACTAGGGGAGCCGGCAGCCAGCAGCCAGCAGCGAAATCCGAACGGTGTCGGTCTCTGGTTACATCTGGTCGTGGGGCAGAGGACTACGAAAGGCCCGGAGGAACCCGTTGGGGGTGGCGTAGAGAAGGTTCGATACCCGTGAGGTGTACACGTCGGCGTATCGCTCGATCTGGCGGGCAAACAAGCTCTTGTCGACTCCGGAGCGCATCAGCAGACCCCACCGTTCATTGTTGAGTGTGCCTGCGGCGATGGCCAGCGGAGCGATCACCTCATCGAGGTCGGTCAGCTGATTGCGGACGTCTTCGATCTCGCGATCCAGGCTGCGGTTGCTGCGGGCCGGCTCGATCGGGGCGTATCGGTTGCGCTGGCGGATGAGACGCAATTCCGCTTGTTCGGCCTCGAGTCTTTCTTTCATACCCATCAACTCGATCAACTCGGCCTCCTGTTTGGCGAATCCCGCCAGGGCGTCGATCTCTGCCTCGAGCTCATAGATCACCAGCGCGGTTCGCCAGCGGAGCGCCGACTTGGAGGCGTGAACGTCACCGAACAGGTGGTCGCCGACATAGAGGATCTCTTCGCCCGATAGACCGAGGCTCTTCTCAACCCGGTGGGCCGAACCGCCGAAGTACACGCCCCCCGGTTCCATTGGCCCGAAAGCCGGTTTGAGCAGCGCCCGGTCCTCATCGACAACTCGATAGAGCGCTTGGTCACGTTCAAAGAAATCGGGTTTTGAGGCCGAGACGATGACCGTGTCAAAAAGGTCCTGCCAGGTCTGGGAATCGGGTAGTTGGGGATCGAACACGTGGGTGAGGATCTTCTCGGCGTACTCCCACTCCGAGTTGGTGATCAGCATCAACTGCTTTCCAGCTTCTCGTTGATCGATCAGCATCGGCACCACTTTGGGGTCGGGCTCGATAAACCGGTCCGGGTCGGCCAGCACCTCGCCTTTGAGGGTGCCTTCCATATGGGCTGCGTCCAGGGCCCGGCGTACGGTGCGGTAGAGGTTCTCGTAGCCGACCACTTCGGGGATGGCTCCGTCGTCGGCCAGATCGACGAGTTGAGCGAACAGCGACGCCTCCGACAGCGAGAAGAGCGTGTTGATGAATACCCACCGGTTCTGATGCAGATCAACCACCGTGCCGGCGTAGGAGCGGCGCACCTCATCGAACTCGAGCAACCTCGTGCCGTGGGAAGCCCGGATCACATACCCGAACCGTGTCACCTTCAATAGATTCCCCAATTCCAGGTCGATGGTCAGACCCTGGATCACCTGGTCCGGGTCGAAAACCAGATCGGCCACCGGCCAGCCCCGCTCCGCCAGACGCAGCTTGGTGTGGTGGTAGGCGCGCCGCTCCCACTCGAAGGTGTTGTAGTGCACCAACGTGTAGTCGAGGTCGTAGCCGATCGCTTTGATCGAACGGAGGTTGAGGGTCCGGTTGCAGAAGATGCCCCGGTTGGGCGGAGTCTGGGTCATTGCCATCGCATGGTATCCCAGTCCGGCGCTCCTTAGGTCCCGACGCGTTGAACAGCCCTTTGGCGGGTTTGCGGCGACCCGGAGCATGCGCGGATGGCGGCTGCTGCAAAGAGGGCTCCAGTCTCCGGGCCTGGAGCCCGGTCACCTCGTTGACGTCGTACTCCAGGCGACCGGCCGAGACGCCACGAGCGACGCCGATTCTGAACGTTAGATCGGCTATCTCGTCGACGGGAAACCTCGGCGCCGGCGGTGGGCGCCCCGCTTCTTTTGCGCGAGGAGGCGGGCCTGATCGCTGAGCAACTCTTCGCGGCGGTCCGCCACCCGGCGTCTTTCCAGAATTGGCAGATCGATCAATTCAATGCCGCTCGGCAGCGCGGCCAGTTGCTCATCGAGTTCTTTGAGTAGCGCGACGATTGACCCGGGGTCGGCGGGAGGGGACGACCCGCGGGGCTCGAGTTCCTCGATCAGCCGGTATTCCGCGGTCAGAAGCGACTTTTCTAATGTCTCCTCGAGATTCGCTTGGAGAGACGCAGTTACCGGTTCTTGTGCCTCGTCATCGGAGGGTTTCTCGATGCTCCCGGCGCCGAGTGCAGCGGGCTCATCGTCTGGTTCGGCCGGGGTCGGTTCGGGATCGTCGGTGGCGGACGTTTCCTCTTCCTGAGGTTCCGAGGTTGTGATTTCGGGGGTGGTGTCGGCTGGTTCTTCGATTGGTTGGTCCGGGGTCGGTTCCGGCGGCTTTGCCGGTGGCATGTCGATGACTTCCGGCGTGGTCTCTACGACGGGTTCTTCAGCCAGCTCCCCAATGACAGATTCGGGGCCATTGGCGGCGGGCGCTTCTTCTATGAGCGCCGCAATCGGGGGCACGTCGGTGTCTTCGGCGGCGGTTGCAGGGTGGTCTTGGGACGGTTCATCCATTGCAGGTTCGGAGCCTTGAGCGCTACTGGTTTCGTCCTCGATGACGTCTGGGACGGGGTCGTTGTTCGGCCCGGGTTCGATCGCTTTTGACTCGGACGAGTCGACGGCGTCAGGGGCCCGGGAAGCCCCTTCGACGACTTCTTCTCCAGATGCGCCTACCGGGCCGTCATCGCCTTCCGAGGCCGGGTCCTGGGCGGTCTCCGCGGGTTCCGGCGCAAACTCGTCGGGAACCAGCCGGGTAGGCGGGGACGCCAGGAGAGGGCCCATGACCTGGTGAGCGTGAGACTCCCGCATCCGGCGCGCATACGTGGCGGTCGAACGGAAGTACCGGTAGGCCACGAAGGCCAGCACCACCATCACCGCCGCACCTATATAGGCGAGGATTTCCGAGGGCACGTACGCTCGATTCCGTCTCGCGACCTGATTCGGTCGCCACGTTGGCTTGCAGAGTCCTGGAAACCTTACCGCGATGCGGTTTTGCCACCTGGGTTTGCCGGCCTCGCTTCGCCTCGTCAGCCTCTTCGAAAACCGGGAGTACGGGCGCCGAGCTTCAAGCTGATGGTGGGAAGCCCCGGCTGCGACGCTTCAAGCCCTATCCTGCTGGCGGTCCCGCAAAACCCTCCGGAGGATCTTGCCGGAGGACGACTTGGGGATTTCGTCGACCAGTTCCAACAGCCGGATCTGTTTGTAGTGGGCGACGTGGCCTGCCACGAACGCCATGAGGCTTTCGGGCGAGGTGGAATGACCGGGTTTCAATACGACGAATCCTTTTGGCAGTTCTCCAGCCTCGAGGTCGGGGACCGGGATCACGGCCGCGTCGGCCACGTCGGGGTGGGTGAGCAGCAGCCCCTCTAGCTCGGCCGGGGCCACCTGGAATCCCTTGTATTTGATCAGTTCTTTCAACCGGTCGACGATGAAGTAGTGGCCGTCGTCTTCGACGTGGCCGATGTCACCGGTGTGCAGCCATCCCTCATCGTCGATGGTGATGGCGGTAGCTTGCGGTTTGTTCAGGTAGCCCTTCATGACCTGCGGGCCACGAATCCACAACTCGCCGTCCTCATTGCGACCCAAGTCTTCTCCTGTGATCGGATCCACGATGCGCACCTCAGTGTTGGAGATTGCCACTCCGATCGAGCCGGCCCTGAACCGGCCGGGCGGTGTGGCATGGGTAACGGGGCTCGTCTCGGTCAGACCGTACCCCTGCACTACCTCACATCCGATCCTCCCGGCTGCCTCGGCGGCGAGGTCGGCGGTGAGGGGCGCAGCACCGGAAAAGACCCGGCGAAGAGAGGCCAGGTCGTAGGCATCGATCAATGGGTGTTTGGCGAGGGCCAGCACGATGGGCGGGACTACATAGGCCTGCGTGACCTGATGCTCCTGGATGACTTGCAGGAATTGCTCGAGATCGAAGCGCGGTAAGGTGACCGTCGTGCCGCCAGAGTGGAGTACTCCGTTCATCAATACCTGCATGCCGTAAATGTGAAAGAACGGGAGCACGGCGATCACCACTTCATCGTCACCCATCACCACGGCGTGTTGGGACTGGACCAGGTTGGCCACCAGATTGTGGTGGGTGAGCATTACCCCTTTGGGAAGACCCGTCGTGCCACTCGAATAGGGGAGGACTACTACATCGGTCTCGGGATCGACCGGCGCCTGGTCGTTGACGGGGTCGGCGGCCGCGAGGGATATGAACGGGGTGGCGCCCTCGGCAGGATCGAAGGTGAAGATCTCCTCGACCCGACTCCGGGCGGCTCCCTCGCCGGCGGTTTCCAGGAACGGGGAGATGGTGACCATTAGCTTGGCCCCGGCGTCGTTGAGCTGGTATTCGACTTCCTCGGCCGTGTAGGTCGGGTTGATGGTGGTCGAGATACCGCCCAGCAAGGCCGCGGCGTGGAATGCGATCGCGTATTCGGGGAGGTTGGGGGCCATGATCGCCAGGACGTCGCCTTTACCGAACCCGCGGGCGGCCAAACCGCCGGCGACCCTTCTGGTGAGATCGTAGAGCAGGCCGTAGGTGTAAGACCGACCGGTGGGTCCGTCGATCACTGCGGTCTTGTCGGCCAGGTCCTTGGCGTGGCGGAATACGGCCGGAGTGATGGCTATGGGTGGCAGTTCCACCTCCGGGAGTGGACTGGTGAAAATCATGGCGGCACTCCTCGAGGACGTCGATGCTGTTGAGGTTACCGGGGCCAACCTTGCCAGGGGTGGACGCCCCCTTCCGAGGTCGACCGGAGACTGCGCCACGGAACGTGGTAACCCAATATCTGGGATCAGATCGATTTTGCCGGATCGAGGGTGGAATTGAATGGCGGTTCGAGCCGGTAGGTCGGGTGAATATGCGCTACCAGCTTCATTGGTTGCCAGATGTGGGTGGGGGTTGACAGGGATTGCGGCGTGGAGTGAAGTTGGGGGGTGGAGCGGCCCGTCATTGCCAGACACGAACCGGCCGCGGAATGTTCTTGACCGTCTGATCGCCACGGTCGTCGAATTCGGCATCAATCTTGTTCTCGACGCTCTGATGAACAATGTTCGAAATGCACACGCCACCCGGCTCGCATATGCCTTCCAGGCGGGCGGCCACGTTGACGCCGTCTCCGAAGATGTCATCGCAACGCGTAATCGTCCCGGACTCGTCGCGTTCCATCAGTCGCGAGAAACCCACTCGTTCACTTCCTCGGTGAGGGCATTGACGCTAGCTGCCACCACAAGTCCGACACCCGAGGCCGGCACGGTGGGTTATGTGGTGACCGGCCGGGCAGCGGAGGCGCGTTGAACAATCACCTGGGCTATGTGTTGTGCGTCCTCTTCGATGCCGTAGATGATGCCTGACTTGCGCGTGTGAAGCTGAAGGATTTCGTCCGGGATCTTGGCACTGACCGGCGGGATACGTCGGCGACTGGAGAATCCCCGAAGCGATGACGACTGCCCCCGCGTCGAACAGGACGGGGTCGCCGGTAGCTGACTCTCCAACAACTGAGAACCGACCATCGCCGTCGGCTCTCTGCACACGGGTAACGGTCACACCGGTTCGGACCGGCAGATCAAACCGCTCGACGTATGCCTCAAACGATGCCGCGAGCTCACCGTGGGTCATGAACCCGAGCGGATTCGTGCCCTCATACGGGGCGCCGGGAAGCCCATTCATCCAATTTGGCGTGTTCGACTACCCGTTGCTCTGCCGTTTCGCATCCTGCGCAGCGACACTTCCCAGTCTTCGCGAACCTCTCCCCGGCGAATCGTCGGGATCGTCTCTTCCGTCCGATTCTGGCTGCGTCGTTCCTTCCGCGCGACAATGCTCGGTGTCGTGGGAGTAGCCGTGTGAGCAAACGAGGAACAGGGCACCGTCAACAGACGATCGGCTTTGGGTTCGTCGTCGCCCTCTGCCTCGTCATCAGCGTCTTCCCCATCCTCGCGCCGCGTGCCCCCACCGAAGACGACCCCGGCGCCATCTCAGTCGAGCGGGCACTCGAGCATGTCGAGTTCATCGCTCAGGAACCACATGTGATGGGGACACCGGAGATCGAACGCGTTCGTGAGTATCTCATCGAAACCCTGACCGGGGTCGGTCTTGAACCCGAGACGTTGACCGTCGAGACACCGGACTACTTCGGGGCGCCCGGCGGGACCGTTGACGTCACGGATGTGCTGGTTCGCGTCGCCGGATCCGGCGACGGAGAGGCCATCCTCTTCATGGCGCACTTCGACACCGTGCCGAGCACGCCGGGAGCGAACGACAACTCGACGGCCGTCGCGGCGTTGCTCGAAGTCGGCCGTGTCCTCGCGTCTGAGCCGACGCCGCCGAACGACGTGATCCTCCTCTTCACCGATGGTGAGGAGCCGACCCCGCGGTTTGGAGCGTGGGGTTTCGCCGAGTACCACCCTTGGTTCGCCGACGTCGCCCTGGCGGTGAACCTCGAGGGCATCGGCGTAGCCGGACCGACGATGCTCGTCGAGATGAGCGGGCCGAAGGACGAGCTCATCTTGCGCCTCGCCAACGCTGCGCCCGACGTCGTCGCGTTCTCATTCATGACGCAGACGGCCGACCTCATCGGTGGAGCAGTGAGCGACTTCGACGTCTTCCGCGACGCCGGCGTGCCGGGATACGACTTCACCTACATGCGGGGCATGTCGATCTATCACACCTCCAGGGACGCGATCGACGTCGCCAACGTGAACGGCCTCGCCCACGATATCTCGCTGTCGCTCGGCATCGCGCGGAACTTCGGATCCCTCGAGATCGGGAACGCGACGACCAACGCCGTCTTCTTCACCGCCCCGTTCGGCTTCGTCGTGCGCTACTCGGCGACCGGGGCGATCGTGAGTCTCGCTGCCGCTCTGCTGCTCCTCGTCGGCGCGCTGTGGAGCCGTGTGAGGCGACGGGGCACATCGGTGCGGAAACTCCTGTCCGGCCTCGGCCTGGTGCTCCTCGGTGCACTGGCCGCCCTGGTGGTGGCGACCGTGGTCTGGGTCGGGCTTGTCAACCTCAGGAGCGACATGGGTGTGGTCGAGGGGTACGCGTACCTCGCCGCCCTCGTCGGGCTGACCGGACGTGCCTGGTACCTGGTCGAGCGCCGGTCGGCTATCAGCGGCAGTGATGCCGGCGGCGGCCTGCTGATCACGTGGCTGGTGCTCGCCGTGGTCGCCGGCGCGTTCCTGCCCGCCTTCGGCTACCTGTTCGTGTGGCCTGCAATCGCTGCCGGCATCGGCGAGCTGCTCACGGCCCGCAACCGGGGTTTCGCGTCGCGGCTGGCGTCGGTGATCGTCGTGGCGCTGGTCACGTTCGTCGTGCTCGTGCCGGCGGTCGACACCTTCTTCCACCTTGCGTCGCCCCGCCCCGGAAACCAGGGCTCGGACCTCAGTTTCACGATCGTGGTGCCGCTGTTCCTTTCGTTCCTCGCCGTCGGCCTGATCGCCGCCCGGGTCTCGGAGCCCGGAAGGCTCTCCACGCCAACTCATCCCGACGTCACGGCCGCCTGACTCGGTTGCTACGGCGGTTCGTCGGGGGGTTGGTCGTCGAGTGGTGCACCGCTCTGGGAGCGCATGCTCATCCTCCGGCATCGCCGGGCCCGAGACAGGGGGGTCGTTGGGAAGTGCCCCGGCGGGCCTTCGCCGCATTGGCGAGGTGGCTCCGATCGGGTGTCGCGGCGTGCATGGCGCCGTGCGGGGGCATCGAGCCGGTCGGCAGCTCTCAGGCGTTCACGCCACCGTGGGCAATGACCTGGTCCATGTGAAGGCGGGCGAGGAGCTCACCTTCGACGCCGTTGCGAGGCGAGTCCCGAAACTGCGCTCGCGGCGGACCAACTATCGGGAGAGCCGTCCCTGCTCCCCGAGTCTCAGGCTGGAAGGGGAGACTCTCTTCGCCGGGAGGTGCATCTCCTCCTCCAGCAGGCCGAGCGTGAACTCCCCGACGACGACGTGAAGCTGCTCAGAAGACGCGCCGAGAAGCATGGTTTGGTACCCGAACCCGGAGACTGACCCTCGACCCCTACCCCGATCCCCAGCCACTCGGATGATGCGCTACGGAGCACACGATTCAACCGCCAAGCGATCACTCGCCGAACCGGCCGCCGAGACGACCTCTTCCACACTGGCCGACCGCCCCCGATCGCCCTATTCCCGAGCGATAAGACGCCACTCCACAAATAGCGCATACCGGCATCTCGTGCGCTCTGGGGACGTACCAGCGTCGAACACTGACTGTGGCGGCGGATGGTCCACCTGCCGCCGATCTGCCAGTTCCCGGGCTGTGTCTTGTCGTGGTGACCACCGAGGCGAGGCGCGTTATGTGCACTCCTTTAGGTAGATCTCGAACGTTGAGAGCGATGGCGGTGAGAGATAGTGCTACTGCTCCTAGGAGTATTCCTGGTCAGGCCTCAGTATCGTCGGCACGTCGGCGGCGGGCGGTTTGTTTTGTCGCGAGGTCGGACGGAGGTCAGCGCACGACAACGTCAACGCCGGGTGGCACCTCCAAGAACTGGGCCCGGCGGCCTTCGGCGCGTAGGGAAAGCACTCCGTCTCCCAGCCGGAGGCCGTCAAGCTCGAGCTCGATACCGTCGGGAAGCCGCGGCGCAACGACCACCCGTCCGGCCGGCAGGTCTGGACGGATCCCGAGTAGCTGCTCGGTCAGGTAGATGGGCACTGCCGCCGCCCACGCCTGGGGTGACGAGCTGGTTGGATAACCGACCGGATGGGGGACTTCGTCGCGGGAAATACCGGAGAACAACTCGGGCAGCTCGTAGGAGAAGTGCGCCGCCGCGGCCAATAGCCCGCCCGCCACGATGAGCGCCTCATCAGTGTGGCCGTAGGAGAGCAGCCCGGCGATGGCCAGCATCGTGTCGTGGGGCCACACGCTGCCCCGGTGGTAGGAGACGGGGTGGTAGGCCGGGTGACTCCGGGCCAGCGTGCGAATGCCCCAACCGGACCACATCTCATCACCGACCAGCAATCCGGCCACAGCCTTTGCCTTGTCCGCGTGGATCGCTTCCGCCCACAGCAGGTGCCCGGGGTTGGACGAGACGGAGTCGGCTACCGATCCGTCTTTGCCGATCGCCATCGCGAAGGTGCCCAGATCGTCAATCCAGTAGCGGTCCTCGAGGCGTTGCTGCAGTTCGTCGGCTTCGACCAGGAGGGAGCTCACCCGGGTCGCGTCTCCCAGTTCGTTCTCGAGGCGGGCCGCCGATCGAAGGGCCGCCACCGCATATCCCTGTGCCTCCACGACGGCGATGGGCGGGTCCAGGGGCCGTCCGGTTCCGTCCACCATCGAATCGCCGGAGTCTTTCCACCCCTGATTGCTGAGGCGGGTGATGTCACCTGTGTAGGTCAAGAACCCGCCGCCGGATTCGAGTGCGTGCCGGATCCACCCGACGGCGGTTCTCAGGTTGGGAAGCAGAGCCTTCAACCGAGCCGGATCGGCTCCCCACCGGTGCAGCTTGTCGAGCAGCATGCACCACAGCGGTGTGGTGTCGACCGCTCCGTAGTATCGGCTCATCAGGTGATAGGGGTGGCTGCGTTCTCCGAACCGCACTTCGTGGAGGATCTTGCCGGGCTCTTCCGACACCGATAGGTCGGTCGTCGTGCCTTGCAGGTTGGCCAGAAGCTGGGCGGTGCCCAGAGCAGCCTCCCGGTCGAGCAGCATCGCCTCCATCGAAGTGATCATGCTGTCACGGCCGAAGAGCGCAACGAACCACGGTATGCCGGCCGCAAACACGCGCTGGCCGTCCATTCTGATCTCGAGGGCGGCCAGATCGCTGAGACTGCGGGCCCAAAGATGCTCGAGCGCATCGGCCGACGAACGCAAACCGGGTGGGTGGGCCATTTGTCGGGGGGTGGTGGTCTCCGCGTGCGGGTGGTGGCCGGTCGTACAGGAGCGTTCGATCGCCATGGGGGAACCATCTAGGACGGGAACAACATCGAGGCAGGTCTTCCAGCGTTCATTGGGTTCGATCTGCCGGGTCAGGACCAGGCAGTCGCCGTCACTGGTGGCGTCTCCGGAGGTAGCGATATGGGTGGCGCGTTCGAAACCCTCCGAGCGGTAGGTGAAGACCAATTCACCGTTGGTCCGCCGAGCATGAATCGAGCGTTCGGTCGCCGGCCCGGCCCGACGCACGTCGAAGACATCGGCGAAATCGACACTTACCTGCAACTCGACGGTCACCTGCGCCGTTTCACCGGCCCGGTTGTCGATAATGATGTCCTCGTGGAGGGTGGGGCCTTGATAGCGATGGCGCCGGACGACCAGCCCCGGTTCGGCGTGCTCATCCTGTTCGATCGACCGGCTTCGGAGGAAGAAGACCGCCTCATCGGCGTCGACCGATGCCGCGTCCACGACCTCAGGATCGAAGCCGTTGATCAACAAACGAAATCCCGAGAGGAACCGGGTGTCGTTGTTGAAGAACCCCTGGGGCCCCGGCTCGGCGATGTTGCCGCTGCGTCCCGAGACACAGAATGCCCGTCCGGCGATCGTGAAGATCCCGCCGCCCGGATGGGACGGGACCCTACCAATATCCGACCACACAGGAATGGCACCAATCCTTCGTAGCTATCGGAGTACATGGTACGAACCCCGGGCTTCGGTCACAACGACCGGTCGACCGGCGTGCGCAGGTCGACCGTGGTAACCATTTCATAGACCTGCTCGTATTCGGCCACCATTCGTTCCACGGAGAAATGCTCCACGACGTGCTTTCGGCAATCGTGGGCTTGCAGTGCTTCGGTCCGCTCAACCGCTGCACAGAAGGCATCGAGATCACCCGGAGGGACGACGAACCCGGTTTTGCCGTGGGCGATGACTTCCCGCGCGGCCCCCGTGTCGAACGCCACGACCGGGGTTCCGCAGGCGTTGGCTTCCGGCATGACCAATCCGAACGGCTCCGCCCATTGGATGGGCAACACCACCGCGGCCGCTCGGGCCATGAGGTCAGCCTTGCGCTCGTGATTCGGGTCCGGCACTACCTCGATGCCGGCGGGCGCCGAGGCAATCAGCGGCTGCAACACCTCCTGCCAATACTCCCGCTCATAGCGCTCGTTGATCTTCATCGCCATGATCAACGGCCGGCCCAAGCGACGGGCGACCTCGATCGCCACCTCAGGTCCCTTCTCGCGGTTGGCGCGACCGACAAACAGCAGATAGTCGTCCTTGTTGGCCATGAACGGAAAACGGTCGACGGGGATGCCGTTGTGGACCACCGCGCTGATAGGAATGTCGTCGGGCGCGCGAGCAGCCTGATCATGACTGATCGCCACGAGCCGCACCGGCGGCGCGATGAGGCGGGCCAGCCGGATCTGCTCATCCAGCCACGGCAGGTGAAGAGTGTGAACAACCGGTGGCCCGTCGGTCATAGCGGCCAGGGCAGGACCCACCGCCGCGGTGTGATCGTGGATTAGGTCATAGTCCCCTCGACGGCGGTAGGCGGTGAGCGCATGGATGGTCTCGAGCCGCGCGTCCCCGAGCTTCTCGAAGGGTGGCTCGTCGAAGACGGTCTCGAGCCGTGCCCGCGTCTCTGAACCACCCGACGCGAACAGCGTCACATCGTGTCCGGCGTCGACCAGACCATCGGCCAAACCGCTCACGACCCACTCGATACCGCCATATGCAGAGGGTGGCACAGACAGCCACGGCGGTGCCACCAGCAGGATTCTCACGGTGCACCCCTCGGAGGGACGGTCTCACTCATCATTGCACAGGGTGGACCGCAAGATTCGGGAAACCGGACGATATCGCTTGGTCTCTTCGAGCCCTCGACTTAGATCGGCTCCTCTCGGGCTCAAGCACATCTTGGGTGGGGCGAGCCCTCAGTCGGTGGCCTGGACCGTGTACAAAGGCTCGCCGTTCACCAGGACAACGCTCCCAGAATCTCGTATGTCAAGGTGCTGGTGGATTGGGTGGACAGGACTGGGATGGGCCACACCTGGTGGTGGGCAGGCTCCTATTAGGTCACACCGCCCGTTGAGGTCGTGGCGGGCGGGGTCCAGGTCATTCGTCGGACAACGCCATGCGGCGTGTCAGCCGGGTTCATCGGGTCAGACCCCACCCACGTTCTTATGCCGCCCGTGGTGGGTGTTTGAAGGTTTGGCGGGCGACGTAACGTTTCAAACAGCGCATGATCTCTGGGGTCCTCAACCCTTCGTCTCGGGGGCGCGCCACGTAGCGGCGGGTCTCTTGGTGGCTGCTCATGCGGGTGAGCACGATGCGGTAGAGCGCCGAGTTGGCGTTGCGGTCACCGCCACGGTTGAGCCGATACCGGCCGCTGGTCTTACCGGGAGCTGTGAAGACCAGATAGCGGAGCTGGTTCAACGTTTGGATCCGTTGCCACGCGCCGAACGGCGAGCCACCAACCACGCGGTCGTATTGATGGTCTCCAGTTCTTGGCTCAGGCAGGGCCTTCCAGCTTTCCAGGGTCTTTCCTTCCCAATGTCGCCTCTTTCGGTAAGGTGCCTGCATTCTCATGAGGCTCTTCTTGATGCAGTCCCTGTTGGCATTCATCAGGCTCAGCCGACCCCACTTCCTGATGGGCGGAGTGCTCATGTTCGCTCTCGGAGCGGCAGCTGCCGGGCAATTCGATCCGGTCGGGTACGCACTTGGGCAGGCGATGGTCACCGCAGCCCAGGTCACGGCTCACTACGTCAACGAATACGCCGATCTCGAACCCGATCGGGCCATTACCCACCGCACCCTCTTCTCGGGCGGGAGCGGGGTGTTGGTGGGCGGCCTGCTGCGTCCTTCAGTTGCGCTTCGGGCGGCCTGGGTCAGTACCGGTCTAGCGGTTTGCGCAGCCTTGGCACTAGCCTTCTCGAGCCTGCCTGCTGCGCTGCTTGGACTGGTGGCAGTCTTGGTCTCCTGGTCGTATTCCATGCCCCCGTTGCGGTTGCTGGGGTCCGGTTTTGGGGAGGTTGCAGCATCAGCAGTCGTGGCCGGCATTGTGCCGGTGATCGGTGCGCTCGCCCAGGGTGGGGAGGTCACCGCTCCGCTCTCATGGCCTATTGCCACCTTATTCCTCGTTCACATGGCGATGATGCTCGCTTTCGAGCTGCCGGATCTCGACACGGATGCAACCATCGGGAAAAGGGTGCTGGCGGTTCGGATCGGCCGGTCCCGCACCCAGGTGCTCATAGTCGTGCTGCTCGCGAGTGCCGGGTTCCTGATTGTCGGGCGAGGCCTGAAGGCAGAGTGGCCGGCTCCGGAGTGGGCGGCGCTCCTGGTCGGCCTTCCATCGGCCACTGTCATGATCGTGGGGATGATCCGCAAGCGCTCCGGTCTGCTCACCATTGCTGCTGTCGCAACCCTGGTGCTCGTCGCCGGGGGGTTCATCTACGGATTGCTCCGGTGACGCGAGAAGTCCCACAGACGTTTCCGCCTATGGGACTTCTCTTCGAGGCGGTCCTGGCGGACCGACTCTCGACCTCTGGTGATCCAGCCCAGAAGGACTTACGTTTCCGGCCGTAGCTACAAGGTACACCCTGTCGGACAACCGCGGGTGTGGTTTTTCAACCGGTACCCGAACCCCCCGCCCGGCGCTCCGGGGTGCGTTCGAGGATGCCCCGCACGTACATCGCCTGGCCGGCGTGCTGGAGGTTGTCGCTGATCACGCTGACCAGACGCACCCCAACCGACACCGGCGGGTCGTACGACCGGTCGATGATGCGATCGAGTTCAGTGGCATCAACGACCACCAGGTATTCCAACGTGCGGTCCGAAACCGCGGCGTGGTAGTCGGTCAGAAGATCGGGCCCCAGCGGTCTTACCGCAGCCACCTGCTCCGAGGTATGGCCATAACCAGTGTCGTGAGGATCGGCAGGCATTCCGAACCTCTCCGCCCAACCGTCCGTGATCCAGGTCTGGTCCAGGCCGGCGATCTCTGCAACATGGTCATCTTGGGTCCGGGTCAAGTGCCAGACCAGCCAACCGATCGAGTTGGCGTCGGCGTCGGGGCGAAACGCCAGGGCATCGGCGTCCAGCCCGGCAACCGAACGGTCCACTAGCTGTCGGATCCTGCCGAAGGCTTCTCTGACCACGTCGCCGGTTTCCATCCTCTTGGTGCCTCCTCTGGTTGCGACCGGGCCAGGAATGTGCACCCACCCTACTGCAACCGATCTTCGTGGCATGGGCACGGAGCTAAACGACCCGGCGGCGTTTCTTGTCCTTGCGTCGGACCAGGCCAAGCGATCCGAAACCGGCGATCACCGCTATGTAGAAACCGAAGTCGTAGGCCAGACCGGTGTTGTCTGGTTCATAAATACGGACCTCGTCGTTGAATATCTGCACGATCAGGGTGACCGGGGCAATCCATCCATGCCAGATCCCGCTGAAGAACCCGGCCGGGTCGTTGGCGCTGTACTCGTCGGTTCCCGGCGCACAAGCCGAGAGCGCCACGACGATCAGCAGACCTGCCATCCATTTCCGCATGTCCACCTCCAGTCCGGAGAGTAACGAAAAGAGGTGATCGAATGCCGGGTCTTTCTTCGGCGCTGAGTAGCCTCCGGCCCGCATGGAACCAATTCCTTCGAACATTCGTGACGATCGACTTCGGGCAGATATCCGCCGCCTCGGTATCCAACTGGGCGACGCACTAACGCGCCAAGAAGGCCATGAGTTGCTTGACCTGGTCGAGGAGGTGCGGGCCCTGACCAAGGCGATCAGAACGGACGGGGATTCCGGCGCGGGCATACGGCTGGACGTGGTGCTTGGGGAACTCGACCTGGAGCAGGCTATCAACCTGGTGCGAGCGTTCTCGGCCTACTTCTACCTAGCCAATGTGGCCGAACAAACTCACCGCATCGGCGACCTGGCCATGGCCGACGAAGGTCGCACCATTGTCGAAACTGTTGACCGCATCTCCGCCGCCGGACTCGACGCTGATCTGGTCGCTTCGATCCTCAATCGGCTCGAATTGCGACCCGTATTGACGGCCCACCCGACCGAAGCGGTTCGCCGGACTCTCCTCACGAAGCTTGGTACGATCGCCGACCTGCTGACGGCCCGGGCCGACGTTCGGGCTTCAGAAAGTGACCACGCGCGAATCGATCGGCGGATGGCCGAGATCATCGATCAGATCTGGCAGACGGACGAACTGCGGGCCGAACGACCCACACCAATGGACGAGGCCCGGTCCGCCATCTTCTATCTCGATCAGTTCGCCACGCAGGTGGTACCGGAGCTGGCAGAGGAAGTAGCCATCAGCCTTCAACGTCTCGGTCAGGACGTGGCCTCTGATCATTCGCCGATCCGCTTTGGCACCTGGGTGGGAGGGGACCGGGATGGAAACCCGGCGGTGACACCGACCGTCACGATGCAGGTGCTGGAGGTGCAGCACGACCACGGCCTCCGCAACCTTATCGCCCAGGTGGAGGAGCTGGCCGAAGAGCTCTCCACATCCGCCCGGTTGCGTGAGGTGAGTCACGAACTAGCTGATTCGCTGGCGGCGGATCGTCGATCATTACCGGAAGTGTGGCAACGTTTCCACACTCTCAACCGCGACGAGCCGTACCGGCTCAAGTGCGCCTTCATTCACCAGCGTCTCGGTAATACCCGGCTCCGCCACAGGGAGGACGCCCGGCACGTACCGGGCAAAGACTACGGAACGAGCCAAGAACTACTCGGTGATCTGAGCCTGATGCGACACTCTTTGCTCGCCAACGCCGGACAACTCATTGCCGACGGCGTGCTCTTGCGACTCATGCGTAACGTGAGCATCTTCGGGTTTCATCTGGCCAGCATGGACATTCGCGAACACGCGGATCGCCATCACGACGTGCTCGAGCTACTCCATGACCGGGTAGGGGTCGAGTATGCCTCTCTCGACCGCCCTGCCCGCCTTCGGCTGCTGACGGATGAACTAGAGAATCGGCGACCGCTGGCCTCGTCTGTCACCGTCTTGGCCGATCCGGCCGCGGCAACTTTCGAGACATTTGTCACGATCCGCCGGGCGTTCGACCGGTTCGGCCCCGGCGCTATTGAGTCGTACATCATCTCCATGACCCGCGGCGTAGATGATGTGCTCGCCCCGGCCGTCCTTGCCCGGGACGCTGGTCTCATCGACCTACATGGCGGTGTTGCGCTGATCGGCTTTGTGCCTCTGTTGGAGACCATCGAGGAACTACGCAGGGCCGGAGAGCTTCTCGATGGTCTGTTGAGCTGTCAACCGTACCGGGAGATAGTCGCGCTGCGGGGCAACGTCCAGGAGGTCATGCTGGGCTACTCGGACTCCAACAAGATCGGCGGGATCACAACCTCGCAATGGGAGATACACAAAGCACAACGATTGCTCCGCACCGCCGCTCAAAGGCACGGAGTAACACTGCGGCTGTTCCATGGGCGCGGCGGCACAATCGGGCGGGGCGGCGGCCCCACCCACCAGGCCATTCTGGCGCAGCCGTTTGGAACCATCGACGGTTTGGTCAAAGTGACCGAACAGGGCGAAGTTGTTTCCGACAAGTACGGTCTGCCGGGCCTTGCCCACCGCAACCTCGAGTTGGCATTGTCCTCCGTCCTGGAAGCTTCGCTCCTGCATCGAGAATCTCGACAAACGAAAGAGGTATTGGATTCTTGGACGGAGACGATGGGCGCCGTCTCTGAAGCGGCGTTTGGTGCCTACCGGAACCTGGTCGAGTCACCGGGACTGGTTGACTACTTCCTAGCGGCAACCCCGGTGGAAGAACTTGCCGACATGAACATCGGTTCTCGGCCCTCCCGGCGTCCCGGTGGGGGCACCGGCTTGCAAGACCTACGAGCCATCCCGTGGGTGTTCGGCTGGACCCAGTCTCGCCAGATCATCCCCGGCTGGTACGGGGTCGGTTCCGGGCTGGCAACAGTACGCGCCCAAGGAGGGTGGGACGCCCTCGAAGAGATGTTCGACAAATGGCTCTTCTTTCAGACATTCATCTCCAACGTGGAGATGACGCTTACCAAGACTGATTTGGCGGTCGCATCCCGGTACGTCCGGCAATTGGTCGACCCGGAACACCATCATCTGTTCGACCGGATCAAGAATGAACACGACCGGACGGTCGCCGAGATCCAACGGTTGACAGGATCGGGGATTCTCGACCGGCTGCCCATCCTCCAACGTACTCTGGCCGTCCGGGACTACTACCTTGATCCACTCAACTACCTCCAGGTTGCGCTCCTGGCCCGGCGCCGGGCCGGGGAAAACGACGAAGCCCTGGAGCGAGCGCTGTTGCTGACCGTCAACGGTATCGCGGCCGGAATGCGCAACACGGGGTGAAATACCAGCCGACGCCGTTGGCAGGTTAGGCATGGCGCCTCCTCCCATTGCAGGATGTTGATGGCCTGCTCCCAGCTGTCCACCTACCGGTCTGGCGAACCCTGGGGTGTCTCGCGCCGCGTGTTGCGGCCGCACGGTCCGCAATCTCGTCGGGTGGATCACCGATCACCCGGACGTCGATCAGGGCCGCGTGGCGGTGGTTGGGTTTTGCCTGGGGGGCGGGTTTGCGCTGCTGATGGGCAACGTTCCCGCGGTGAAGGCGATCGCTCCCAACTACGGATTGGTGCCCGACGACGAACTGATCGGGCAAATGTGTCCGACCGTGGCCTCCTATGGAGCCAAGGACCGGGCTTTTCGTGGTCAGGGGCAACGCTTGAAGTCCGTGCTCGACGCCGCCGTCATCCCCAATGATGTCAAGATCTACGAAGGGGTCGGCCATTCGTTCATGAACGACGGCGGGCCGGCCCTGATCCGGATGGCCGGCAAATTGGCGGCGGTCGGGTACCGGCACGATGCTGCCGAGGACGCGTGGGGCCGCATCCTCGCCTTCTTCCCCGAACACGTCTGAGCAAGGCCTGGTTGCTCAGTCGCCGGCTACGAAGAACGCCCAGGCGCCCGCATCGGTGATCCCCACCCGGTAGCCGATATAGCCACCGAACGAATCCCAGTCGGCCAGGGCTTCGGCGCCGAACAGGTCGGCGAGTTCGGACCGCTGTTCGCTCGTGGCTTCGTTCCAGTCTTCCAGCACGGCTACCGCCGGCCACGCATAGAAGAGGGTGCCTTGCCCGAGGTCCATGGTGCCGGGCGCCAGTTGCAGTACGGCGATCATGTCGGCCATGGGCGTACCCCCCGCGGACTCCAGATCACGCCAAAACGCAGCCGGATCGTCATCATCCCCGAAGGACACGTTGGTACCGTCGGCAATAGCTCTGTCTGCCAATCCCTCGTAGTCGCAGGATGCGGCTTCGGTGAGGAGAGCGGTCCTGACCTCGGACACAAGCCTCGGGAGTTCGGCCTGATTCGGGTTTTCGATCGGGGCGGTCACTCCGGAGCAATCGCCGGCGGCGTTCTGGCGGGCCAGGTCATACGGTTCGACCAGGATGGGTTGCAGGAGATCCCAGTCGGCGATGCCGCATCCATTGGCCCGGTCGATCGACGCGGCAACGGCACCCCCATTGACGGTCCCGATGATGCCGGCGACCTCACCGCCGCCGTAGATCTCGGTGCAGGCCCGGTCGGTGGCGGGGCCCTGTAACAACAAAACCTGTGCCTCTGATGACCCGCCCAGAAAATCGCAAGCCTTTGCCGCAGTGTCGGCCAGGTGGCCCGTACCGGCGATATCGGCCCCGCATTGCAGCGTCGCTTCGAACTCTTCGGGTCGGTCGTTTGTGCCGATGGTGAGGGTCAGTTCGGCCACGAAGACGCTCGGGATGGTGGTGGTCGGGGTTGTCGAGGTAGTGGTGGTTGCGTCGGTTCCGGTCCCGGTGTCGCCGGCCGGACCGCAGGCGGCCGCCAGCAAGACCAGGGTGGCTGCCGTCAGCATCAACCGCGATTGGCGACGGTAGTTCACAAATCGCTCCTTTGCGTACCAGGGTTCCTTCGCATCTTGGACGCCTAGCCGAGGGCCCGGGTTTCAGTGATCACTTTTCCAGTTTCGGCCATGATGGCGGCCGCTACCCGCTCCCAATGGCTTCGATCATGGCCCGCTCATCGGCTGAGATCAGATACCTGGAGGTCGCGGAGATAGGGCGTTGGGCGCTACGGCTTCGGAGGACAACTTGGGTGGCGGGTTTCTCGGTGGTCGTCATGTTGCTCTCACTCTACGCGGGTAGGCCGGGCAATCTGTGACGGTCGCGCTGGTGGATCGTGGCTAGATGGTGGCCGTTTCACCCCAATTGATGGTGATCACTTCGATTCCGGATTGGGCGAGCACGTTCTTGGCCATTCCGTAGATCAAGCTCCGGCCGCCCTCGTTGAGATAGAAGTCGTGGATCGGGATCACCTGCTTTGGTGCCAACCGGCGGGCGAACTCGACCGACTGGGTGGTGGACCCCCAGGGGATCAGCAGAGGCAGGGCCAGCACCGGAGCCGTGCTGGTTGGCTGGTAGCTGTCACCGGGGTGGGTGAGCACTCCGTCGATCGTATAGGCCCGGTTGGGGGGTTGCGCACCGTTCGGGATCATCTCATGGAGCACATCCTCGGAGCTGACTCCAACCGGATCGGCTGTCGTCACCTCGATCCCGTGGCCGGCCAGCAGGTCGGCAACGGCCCGGTTCGAGAACACAGTGAGATTCGATCGGCGATCCACCAGCCATCGCACGAAGTCGGGTTTCACGTGGTCGCCGTGTTCGTGAGTGATCAGCACCCGGGAGATGTCGCCGATCGAGTCGAGGTCGATCTCTCCGGAATCGAATGTGTGGAAGCCGGGGTCGAAGAGCGTGGCACCATCGTCGCTGGTGACCACGAGGCAGGAGTCAGTGAGGCGTCGTATGGTCGTCACGACCTTGACCCTAGCCTGCCGTCAGTCGGTCCTGACGAACGTGCCTGCCGCGCGGTCCTTGACGACTCCCGGGAAGGCCAACACCCGGTTGTGCATGGCCACGTACACCCCCGGGTTGAGCAACCGCACGGCGAGCAACGCCTCGGTGAGGTTCTGCAGCGCATCGGTGTCCCGAAGCTCGAACGGTCGCATGGCCCCCGTGAAGACGATGGGAGCGGCGGGTGTTCCGATTGCGGTGGTCGCTTCGCCGCTTGCGGCCAACCGATCGGTCCCGTGGACGACGATAACTCCGTTGCTTTCGTCGGCGGACTGATGGGCAGAGCGGGCAATGAGTACGTGATCCTCTCCGGTCATCTCCAAGCTGTCTTTGTTCATGAGATGCACCCGGTTGATTCGCAGATCCGGCGTCCGCAGTTGCGCCAGCATGTGATCTAGGACGGTCTCGCGGTTGGCGAGCGCCCCCGAGGAGGTCTCATAGGTCTTTTCGATCGTTCCGCCGGTCGAGACGATGATCAGGTGAAAGTCGGTCACGGGAAGAGATTAGGGGATGGGTCTGTCTCGAGTCCTTTCCCAGACGCGAACTCAGAACATGGCGAGAATATTGCCGGCGGTTCGCGCAGCGCCGGCCAAGAACGCCCCTATCAGAGACAGCAGACCAGCCTGCCGAACGACGGCCGAGCGAGAGCGGGCGCCTGTCGACCCCACCTCACTGAGCTCATGGTTCTTCTCTCCGGCGACCTCCAGGGTGGGGTTCCACGTCGAGTCAATCGAAGACGACGGTTTTATTGCCGTAGACGACGATGCGGTTCTCGAGGTGGCGGTGCACGGCGCGGGCCAGCACGATGGTCTCGAGATCACGACCCTTGCGAGCAAGGTCGGTGACGTTGTCACGGTGGCTGACCCGGGCGACGTCCTGTTCGATGATCGGTCCGGCATCGAGTTCTCCCGTGACGTAGTGGGCGGTGGCCCCAATGACCTTCACGCCACGCTCGTGGGCCTGGTGGTAGGGCTTGGCTCCTGCAAATGCCGGCAGGAAAGAGTGGTGAATGTTGATGATCCGGTTGGCGTACGACTCAACGAAGGAGGGTGAGAGGATCTGCATGTAACGGGCGAGGACGACCACTTCAATGGCTTGCCGGTTGAGCAAGGTCGACAGGGACGCTTCCTGTTCGGCTCTGGTGTCCGGGGTGACTGGAAGATAGTGGAATTCGACTCCGAAATCGGCGGCGATCGATTCGAGATCCGGGTGGTTGCTCACGACCACTCGAATCTCGGCCCGCACCTCGCCCATCCGACTCCTGGCCAAGAGGTCGTACAGGCAATGGGCCTGCTTTGAAACGAGAATGGCGATTCGGGCGCTCCGATCCGAGAAGCTCAGCCGCCACGTCATGTCGAATCGATCCGCGATCGGCCGGAAGGCCGAGGCGATTTCTTCCCTATTGAGACCGAAGCCGTCCAACTGCCACTCAACCCGCTGCAGGAAATACGACTCTTGCTGGTCGGTGTGCTGGTCGGCGTGGATGATGTTGCCGCCGTGTTCGAAGATGAAGCTCGCCACAGCGGCGACGAGGCCTCTCTGGTCGCGGCACGAGAGCAGTAGGGTGGCAGTGGCAGGTTCAGTCGGGCCCATAACCTGGAGCAGGTTAACGACCGGCGCAGGCTGCAAGCGGATACAACACTCCCAAGGCAAGATCTCTTGCTTGCCGGACCGGCGCCCCGCCGTAGGCTTGGGGGGCGATGGCAGTCATTCCTGATCCAGTACTGGTTTGGTTGGTCGGCCCTTCGGGATCCGGCCGGCACGATCTCGAAGCCCACGCCGGCGCTGCTGCACTGCACGGTCCTGCTAGTGGCCGCCGGCCGACCAGCCGGTGATCTTCGCGATCTCAATGACAATCGCGGGACCCGGCGGATGGGAAACCGCGTACTGCGGGTAGGCCCGAGATAGCAAGGTGATGCACCTCTCGAGTTCGTGACCGGTTCTGACCACTCGAGCCTGCCCGTCGGCGCGTACCCACCACAGCCGCGACCAGTCGGTTTCGTAGTGGTCGACGAGCACGCTGACTCGGGGGTTGGCAGCGATGTTCGCGAGTCTCTTGAGTGCCCGGGTACGTTTGGGTTTGTTGTCGATCACCGTGACGATGCTGCGGCCCTCCACCACGAACACAAACGGCACCAGATGGGGATGCCCGGTCGGATCAACTGTGGCCAGTCGTCCGACCTCGGCTCCGGCCAAGCTTCGCAGCGCCTCCTGCTCGTTCATATCTTTGATTCCGCGCGATGGACTGCAACTATCTCAAACCCCCCTCTGCTCTCGACCCTACCGTCGGGTAACTTCCGGGTGGCGGCTCCAGCGAGTGATGCGCCGCCCTTCATCATTGGCCTCCCACTCAAGGTTTATCCGGAGTCCGGCGGATCCAGTCGTGGTGGGAGCTGACATCCCGGTCGAAAAGCAGTCGTCGTAACACGACTCGGCGTCGATTGGGGCCGGCAGAGGGCAGGGGCCGACGGTTGGCCTCCACTCGTTTGGCCAGCGTGAGCAGCACCATGGCTCCTGCCGTGACCGGCATGATCGCCGGGCCATCGACTTGCCACGAGAACACCGGGAGGGTGGCCAGGGCGGCCAAGGTCCACACAGTCGAGTCGCCGAGCCGCCACCCAACGAGAAGAAAGCCGAGCAGCCACGCCGTTCCGAGAGGAAAGATCACCGCGAGGACGCCCAAGAATCCACTGACGCCTCTTCCCCCGGTGAAACCAAGGAAAAGTGGCCAGTTGTGGCCGACCACCGCAGTCAACCCGGCCGCCGTCGCCCCCCCGACGCCGAGTTCCAGTTGCAGGGCCAGCCAAGTTGGGAGAGCGACTTTGCCGATATCAATCAGGCCGACCGGGATGACCGCCCAGCGGGCGACATGCTCGTAAACCATCGACCCGGTCGGCGTGCCGCTCCCGTAGCGGCGCAGATCCATGTCTTTCAAAAGGCGGGCTGCCAGGTAGCCGGTTGGGATAGATCCAACGACGTAGGCGCCGACGATGAGCAGCCCGGCCTCGAGAGCCACCGCTATTCCACGTAGTACGCAAGGCCGAGCAGGCCGGGGCCGGTATGGGTTCCCATAACCGGGGTCAACTCGGTCACGTACAACTCGAGGCAGTCGAACCGGTTTTCGACACGTTTGCGAAGGTCTTCCGCATCGTCGAACCTATCGGCGTGGAGGACTGCCGCGTGCACGGATTGCTTGGCTACCTCAGACGACATGATGTCGAGCATGGCCTGGGTCGCTTTGCGACGGGTGCGAGGTCGGGCGAGCGGTGCGATCTGTCCGTCGACGACATGAATGATTGGCTTGAGCTGGATGGCGTTCCCCATCAAAGCGGCGGCACCTCCGACGCGTCCACCCCGTCGGAGGTACTCGAGCGTCTCCAGAAAGGCGAAGAACCGGACCTTGGACCGGACCTCTTCGGCGGTGGCCACTACCGCGTCGAGATCTGCCGCGGCTCGAGCGGCCCTGGCCGCGGCCAGCGCGACAAACCCCTCGGCCATCGTGGCGGACTGCGAATCGAGAACACGGACCTGTCCTCCGACCGAGTCGGCGGCCAGCAACGCGCTGCTGTACACGGAGGTGAGCTGAGAAGAGACGTGTATGGCCACCACCGCCTCAGCGCCGGTCAGAGCTTCTTCAAAGATCCGGACGAACTCGCCAACCGAAGGCGCGGCCGTCGTCGGAAGTTCGCCACTGGTGGCCAACAACCGGTAGAACTCCGAGGTCGTCAGATCTATCCCATCCCGGTAGGACCGGCCGTCGAGGTTGAGGACGATGGGCACGACCCGAATGTTCAGATCTCGAATGAGTTGCTCAGGAAGCATGGCGACAGAGTCGGTTACCACGGCGACTTTGTTCACGTATCCACCCTCCGGTTTCAGCAGCGAGAATGCTGGACTTCGGCCCGCTGACCGCAACACTACGTGTCTAGCTTCCCAAGACGGTGCATGCTCCACAGGTCGATGGCCTCTATGCACCGACCTTCAGGTAGCGCGACAGTGGGAGCTGCACCCAGGGATGCTCGCTGGACTTGCTGAAAGATAGGCAGACATCGCGCATGAAGCCAGGCCGTCTGCAGAGCTCGATACGGTCGCCGGCAGTAGCCGGGACCTTCTACCCGTCCGATCCGGAGGAATTGCGCTTGTCGGTCGATGGAATGCTTGCGGCGGCCACTGTTCCCGAAACAGCGGTCACGGCAAGGATCCTCATCGTGCCGCATGCCGGCTACGTCTACTCCGGACCGGTAGCAGCCACCGCCTACCGGCTCATGCAGACCGCGGCCTGTCCCCGAAGGCTGGTCGTGGTCGGACCTTCGCACTTCGTTGCCTTCACGGGGTTGGCGACGCCGGGTGTCGAGGGTCTCGCCACTCCACTGGGTGTTGTGCCGGTGGATGCCGAGCTGACGGCGATCGCCGAGTCCCGCGCCGCCGCTGCTCCCAATCGGGCGGCCCATGTTCGTGAACACAGCGTTGAGGTACAACTCCCGTTTCTGCAGGAAGTGCTCGGTCAGTTCGCTGTGCTGGCTCTGCTCACCGGAGCTGTCGAACCAGAGACGGTGGCAGAAGTGCTCGGGGAGTTGATGAAGGCTGAGGGGGTCGTCGCGGTCATCAGCTCGGACCTCTCTCATTACCTGGACTACAACGCAGCCCTGGCGCAAGATGCGCGTACGGCCCGGGCCATCGTGGCTCTGCATCCCGACGATCTTGGCAGGGACGATGCCTGCGGATTGGTCGGCGTTCAGGCGGTGTTGCAGCTGGCCAGGAAGGAAGGTTGGAAGTGTTCCCTGCTCGACCTGCGGTCATCCGGGGATACGGCCGGGGGCCGAGACGCCGTGGTCGGTTACGGCTCGTTCGTCATCGGGCCTGCTCGCTGAGGTCGCCAAGCCGGACCGGAAGTTGCCGTCCACCCCAAGAGCCCGGGCAGGCCGGATCAAATACTCCAGCACAGGTGGTCCCGCACCCAGAGCACCTTCCCTCGCTGTCGAGCCCCCACCGACCCAGTGTGTGCCAGTCGCGGCCGATCACGACCGTCCCACATGCGTGGCATCGGGTGGTCTGGCCATCGGGATCTACCACGTTGCCCGTGTACACGTAACGGAGCCCGTTGGCCAGCCCGATTGCGCGGGCGCGGGTAAGGGTGGCCGGGGGAGTGGGTGGCCGGTCGAGCATTCTGAAATCAGGGTGAAAGGCGGTGAAGTGCAGCGGAACGTCTGGGCCGAGCTGATCCATGATCCACGAGGTCAGCCGGTCGATCTCCTGATCCGAGTCGTTCAAGTCGGGAATCAGCAGAGTGGTGATCTCCAGCCACACGTCGGTTTCATCGTGGAGGTACTGCAGCGTGTCCAAGACGGGCTGCAGGTGGCCGGCGCACACCCGCTTGTAGAAGTCCTCGGTGAACGCTTTTAGATCCACATTGGCTGCGTCCATGTGCGTGTAGAACTCGGCCCGTGGCTCCGGACACACATACCCGGCGGTTACCACCACCGTACGCACCCCGACCGCGTGGCAGGCCCGGGCTACGTCGGTAGCGTATTCGTGGAAGATGACGGGATCGTTGTAGGTGAATGCAACGCTGCGGCAACCGAGTTGGACGGCCGCCCGGGCGATCTGCTTCGGGGTGGCCTGATCGGTGAGCCGGTCGGTTTGGCGGGCCTTGGAAATGTCCCAGTTCTGGCAGAAGCGGCAGGCAAGATTGCATCCGGCGGTTCCAAAGGACAGCACCGGGGTCCCGGGGAGAAAGTGGTTGAGTGGCTTCTTCTCGATGGGATCGACGCAGAATCCCGACGACCGACCGTAGGTGGTGAGCACGATCCCGTCCTCGAGTCTGGCCCGCACGAAGCACAATCCCCGTTGCCCCTCATGGAGCTTGCATTGCCGCGGGCATAGGTCACATTGGACCCTTCCGTCGGTGAGTGGGTGCCAGTACCGGGTAGCGACAACGGCCCCGGGCGGTCCAGGCGATCCTCGGTCTTTGGTCATGGCCGCCGGTCCAGTCGCCACAGTCCCGCCCGCCGGGCAGCCACGAATGCTGCATCGACCTCGTCTCGGGATACGCGGCGATCGATATCCACGTAACGGGGGTGGCCGGATACCCGATGATCGGGCCGGTATTGGTCCATGATGTTGACGTAGGTGTTCGGGGAGATCTCTTCCGCCAGCCATTGGAGGATGGCGGCCGTCTCCTCCCCTTGGCCCGGCATCACCAGGTGTCTTACCAGCAACCCGCGCCGGGCTACCCCATCCGGGCCGAGCTGCAGATCGCCGACCTGGCGGTGCATCTCGGCGATTGCCGCCCGAGCCACCTGTGGATATTCGCGTGCTCGCGCCAGACGGCGGGAGGTTTCCGGAGCCCAGAACTTGAAATCGGGCATGAAGATGTCGACCAAACCATCCATCAAGCGAAGCGAGGTGAGGCCGTCGTAGGCGCTGGTGTTGTACACCAGCGGGATGCGGAGTCCGTCCGGGATGGCTACCGCCAAAGCTTCGACGATATGTGGAGCGACGTGCTCGGGCGTCACCAGGTTGATGTTGTGACATCCGGCTTCCTGAAGGGCGAGCATCAGGTCTGCCAGCCCGAATGCGTCGAGCTCCCGACCGGTCGGGGCGGACGAGATGTCCCAGTTCTGACAGAACACGCAGCGCAGATTGCATGAGGAGAAGAAGATGGTTCCCGAACCGCGCGTCCCGCGGAGGCAGTCTTCCTCTCCGAAGTGGGGAAAGGCGGCCGCCACGCGGACGTACCGTCCAATCCGGCACAGGGTCGGATCCTGGCCGGATCGATCGACACCACAGTCGCGGGGGCACGCCCGGCAGTTTTGCAGTTCCGTCATCGCCCGACTGACTGTGGCATCAAGGCCGCCGCTCCGTTGCACCGTCAGATAGGCCGGCTCATGTTCGGTGAGTACCGGACTCACTTTCCCGGTCGGTCCCGACCTCATACGTCAAGCGTACCGGTGGCCCCGGTCGCCGGGTTGAGGCAATCCGAAACATCCGAGATAGTTCGGCGCTATGCTCGTGAGCCTTGGTCCTAGTCGCCTGGTGGCGGGTTCCCTCTCGAGCAGGGGATGCACCCACACAACCACGAGGGCGACGCGATGAGAGCCCCCTTTCCGGGGCTTTCATCGCGGTTGGTTACCATGGTCCCTCCGTCCGCAGGACTAGTCCGCGTGCCGGCGTTGGGTTTGTGTCTATGCGACTACTCGGAGTGGTTGTAGCGTGAATCCATTGCCCAGGCGGCAGGGTCACTCACCGCTGGACGGAGAGCCTCTTTCTGAGGAAGGTGGGGCCTTGGGGGGCGCAGCAAGACCCGGGTTCATCCCGGGTCTTGCTGACCAAGGGACCATTCGGTCAGCACGGCGAGGCTATCCGTTCTTGCGTGAGAAACCGGCCGATAGCGCAGGGAAGTCACGCCGGAACGGTATTAGGTCACCAGGTCGGGGGGAAGATCAGTTACCGACGGCACTCCACACAGGGCCATGGCATTTTCGACCTCGGCGCGCAGCATGGCCAGCACGTCGGCGGCTCCCGATTCGCCGCCGACAGCCAGGCCCCACAACAGGGGCCGGCCAACCAGCACTGCCCGGGCGCCCAACGCGAGGGCTTTGACGACATCGGTGCCGCGCCGGATACCACCATCGACGAACACTGCGGCTCGGCCGTCGACCGCCGCGGCGATGGCGGGGAGGGCATCGATACCGGCGATGGCGGTGTCGAGCTGTCGTCCCCCATGGTTGGAGACCAGGACCCCGGCGACCCCCGCTTCAACGGCGCGCACTGCATCGTCGGCTCGCAGGACGCCCTTGACCACCATCGGTAGATCCGTGATCGAGTGGAGCCACTCGACGTCGTCCCAGGTGAGGGAGCCGTCGAAGTTGTCGTGAATATAAGTGAAGAACCCGCCCTCTTGGTGGCCCTTCATGACCTCGGTGAAGTTGCTCATCGTGAGGTCGGAGGGATCGAAACCAGACCGGGTCAGGTTTTCCCGGAGCCCCGGGACGGGAAGGTCGACCGTGAGCACCAAGGCCCGGTACCCGGCGGCTTCGACCCGGCGAACGAGGTGTTCGCTGATAGCGCGGTCTTTGAAAACATACAGCTGGAACCAGGTGTTGGCGCCGGCCCCGGCGACTTCTTCGATCGAGTAGGTGGAAAGACTGCTCAGGACTTGAGTGACACCCGCCCGGGCCGCAGCCCGGGCGATTGCCAGCTCGCCATCGGGGTGGGCAAGTCGGGCCATGGCGGTCGGGGCGACCATCACCGGCATCGATTCGCGGTGACCCAGCACCTCAACCGAAGGATCAACCGCGGATACGTCGACCAGAACCCGCGGATTGAGTCGCAGCCGCTCGAAGGCGGTCCGGTTGTCCCTGAGAGTCAGGTTGTCGGCGGATCCACCGGCGTAGTACTCGAAGAGTGCCGGCTCCATCTGGCCGGCCGCGGCAGCTTCATAGTCGAAAAGATTCAGGAGTTGTACGGGGCACCTCGCCTGCTCGACCAGCCGAGTCTACGACCTGGTACGGGTCCGAAATCCGCGCAGCCAATCAGGTCTTGTTCCCGAACGGCGCCCAGGCTGCCAACCCGAGACCGAGGGCTATCCCAACAATGGGAAGCCCGATCAGGCTCAACGTCGTCAGCGGCATGATGCCGAATTGCTGGAGGGCGAGCGCCAGGAAGAGGCCAAAGAGCAAACCAGAGATGAACCCGAGGACCGGACGACCTTTCATGACTTCCTCCTCAATCCTGCGCCCAGCATGGTGACGAACGTGATTGCTGCCCCAACCACCGTTGCGATGCCGATGCTTCCGGAACCCTCCAGCTTCACCATGACGGTGCCGGTGCACCGGCCGCCGTCGGCCGAGTGCTCACCACTCAACTGGTAGACGCCTCTCGGGATGAGCGACTCCGGAACGGGGAACAAGTCCTTGAATTCCTCGATGCTGTAGGAACCGGAGTTTCCCTGCTTGTTGGCCGTATTGGCGTCGCCCCATGTGGCGATATTGATGGTGAAGGGTCCGACGACGATGCCGAGTTCTCCCTGGTTGTTCTCGTTGTCGAAGGGAACCTTGCCCTCCCATATGGCAACAACTCCGTCCTTCTCGATCGGCACCACAATCGGATTGCCTACGGTGTCGTTGTTGGGTCCGTACGTGGTGCCCTCGATGACGACGGATCCTGTGCATCCTCCGTCGATCCCGGCCATTGCGGTGGCCGGGAGCATCAGCACGGACGCCATAACACCCAGGACCAGAACAAGTCTGGTGCTTCGGCGGCGGCGTTTGGGTGACTTCATGGGTTGCCTCCTTTCGGAGGCTGATCCTACGCCCGTCTGCGGCGGTGGAGGCGGGGCAAGGGTGGCAGATGATGGACCGTCCGCAGGGGGCCCGTCGTTCCGGGCCGGCTACTCGCCGCTTTGGCCTGGTGTGGCGCCGCTTTGGCCTGGTGTGGCGCCGCTTTGGCCGGGTGTGGCGCCGCTTTGGCCGGGTGTGGCGCCGGTCTTGCCGGGGGTCATGCTGCTCTTGCCGGGGAGCGACCGGATTTCAAGACCGTGATCGGCCGGCTCCGGCGTATCGCCGCATACTTCCTTGGGGTCAAGAGCTTCGCCCGAGTGATCACGGGCCGCGGCAGAAACGCACTCGCCCCAGGTCTGCACGGCTTCGGCGTACTCGTAGGCACGCTCAACGATTGCGTCGGCCGTTTGCACCTGACCGGCCACCGGAACGCCAGTCTCCGTCGTCATCAATGGCGTTTCCGTTTGGATTGCGGGCGCAGACTCAGGAGCTTCATGGGGCATGTTCGCTGCAACACCACCGATGGCCGCCACGGCGACTGCGCCGAGCACCATCTTGGCAAGGAATCCGGAGGAGAGGAACCCGATGAGCGCGGCCCTTCGGTTCCTGCGGTTCGCCCCACTTGATGATCGATCGAGCCCGCATCGTGCACAAAGGGAAACGCCCTGCATGCGCACCACGGCAGGTGCATGACAACCCTTACATCGCTCAGGACCGGGTCGATTCATAGGCTCATTCTAATCACCACTTTTAGTAGTCGTATCACTACTTTTAGTCACTCTCAATCGTCTAGTCATTTCTTTCACTAGTTCACGATCGGCTCGAACGCTCTCATGGCCTTCTGGCTATGCAGCGCCCGGGTCCTGATGCCAGACTGCACCGGCGAGGGCATACATCCATGAATAACCGCGAATCGATGCCGAACAAGAACCGTACGTCTTTGACGGGAGCGCTCACCTTCCTTGTCTCAGCGCGGCTCGTGCTGAATACGGGCTATCGCTTCATCTACCCCTTTCTGCCGGTGATCGCTCGAGGTCTTGGTATTCCACTCACTCAGGCCGGTTTGCTTGTCTCGGCTCGATGGATCACCGGGTTGGCCACTCCGGCGGCGGTCCGAATCATCGGACGCGGCGAACGCCGGCACCGCCTGATCGTCGCCGGCCTGGCGATGTTCGCAACGGGGGCGGTCGTCACGGCCGCCACGGGTGTATTCGCGGGTGCTCTCGTCGGGTTCGTGTTGCTGGGTCTCGGTAAACCGACCTTTGACGTGGCGGCCCAGGCCTATCTCTCCGATCGCACGCCGTATCCGGTGCGCGCTCGCTACCTGGGTGTTATCGAGCTCACCTGGGCCGGTTCACTGCTGGTCGGAGCGCCGGCGGCGGGTTGGCTCATTGCCCGTTTCGGGTGGACCGCTCCCTTCTGGGCGGTGGCGGTGCTGAGTGTTCTTGCTCTCCTGGCGATGCGGTGGGTTATCGAACCGGACTCCGGGTCCGCTGAGGGCGCCCGACCGAGACTGGCGTTGGATCGCAGCGCGCTGACTCTGCTGGTTACCGTCGCGCTCTACTCGGGGGCTTCCGAGATAATGTTCGTTGTGTTCGGAGCCTGGCTCGAAGATGGCTTCGGGCTGTCTTTGCTGGCACTGGGGGCCGCGGGTGTTCTTCTCGCCGTGTCCGAGCTGGTAGGTGAGGGATCGACGCTGGTATGGACCGACCGGATCGGCAAGCGACGGTCGGTGGCGATCGGCTTAGTGATCTCGGCTTTGGCATACCTGCTGTTGGCCGCCACCAATGCCAACTTCGCGGCCGGTATGGCGACCATGGCGCTGGCTCTGGCCGGTTTCGAATTCACGATCGTCTCCACGTTTCCTCTTGCTTCAGAAGTGCGTCCGCTGGCTCGTACCCGGTTTCTGGCGCTTCTCACCGTCGGGATGGGACTGGGGCGGGCAGCCGGTGCGTCGATTGGGCCGTTCCTCTACGAGCAGTCCGGCCTGACTGCCAACACGCTGGTCGCAGCAGCAGCCAATGTCATAGCGCTGGTCTTGCTGGTCAGTTTGGTGCGCGAGGCGCAACCCCAAGAGTAGGCCGGATCGGGTTGGCTCATCAGCTCTCGGGGAGGGCTGTGGCGATCAGCACGACTACCGACCGACCTTCGACCTGGTAGTTATGGTCGTCGACCCGGGGAGCCTGGGGGGGAAGGGTGATGTCGTCAGGGGATTCCAGCGAGGTGTCGACGACCCGGCGCCACCCGCTCGTAGCCCATTCCGGGAGCTCAGGCAATTCGAAGTTCAGGCCGTCGTGGTAGGCATTGAGCGCCACGTGCATCACAACGTCACCGGGCAAGCTGGAAGCCGACAGAGCCAGGCTGTGGGAGTCATCCCGGAAGTCGGGGCTTCCCAACCTGACTCCGTGCAATTTGATGCCCGCCTGCCTGGTCAGTTCTTCCAGCGAGAGGTGGTGCTCGCGGGTGAAAGATCCCCGGACGAAACGGAGCCGAATCAACTCCTTGACGAAACGATGGATGTCGGCGTGGATCTCGACGTACGACCAGTCGAACCAGCTGATTTCATTGTCCTGGCAATAGGCGTTGTTGTTGCCGTGCTGGGTGCGCCGCACCTCGTCCCCCATCAGAATCATCGGAGCGCCGAGCGACAGGAGATCGATCGCCAGGAAGTTCTTTATCTGCCGCTTGCGAATCGCCTCGATGGAAGGGTCGTCCGTTGGTCCTTCGACGCCGTTGTTGTTGGAGAGGGGGTAATCGGAGCCGTCCCGATTGTCTTCACGGTTGGCTTCGTTGTGCTTGGTGTTGTAGGAGACGAGATCCTGAAGGGTGAAGCCGTCGTGGCTGGTGATGAAATTGATGCTTTGCTCGGCCTCGCGGCCCTCACCGCCGTAGAGGTCCGGGCTACCAAGCAGACGGTCGGCGAGCCGCGGAACCATCTTCTCGTCACCGCGGACGAATGCCCGAACGTCATCGCGGAATTGACCGTTCCATTCCTTCCAGCTGTCACCGATGAAGTGGCCCACCTGGTAGAGGCCGGCTGCATCCCAGGCCTCAGCGATGAGCTTGGTACCGGCCAAGGCCGGGTCCGATTCGATATCCCAGAGCACGGGCGGATTGGGGATGGGGTCGCCGGCCTCATCGCGGGACAGAATCGAAGCTAAGTCGAACCTGAACCCATCGACGTGCATCTCGTTCGCCCAGTAGTGGAGGCTGTCCAGGATCAAACGTCGCACGATCGATTGGTTGGCGTTGAGGGTGTTGCCGGTGCCGGCGTAGTTGGCATAGCTGGTGCCATCGGAATCCATGATGTAGTAGACGGAGTTCTCGAGCCCCCGGAAGCTCAACGTCGGCCCTCCTTCACCGCCCTCGGCGGAGTGGTTGTAGACAACGTCGAGGATCACCTCGATGCCGGCCCGGTGGAGCGCCTTGACCATGTCGCGGAACTCATCGAGCGGTGCCAGGGGATCGCGACATGAGCTGTAGCGGCAATGCGGAGCGAAGAACGAAACGGGGGAGTAGCCCCAGTAGTTGGTTAGCCCAGCGGGAGCGTCCTGCCAATCAAACTGGAAAACGGGCAGCAACTCCACTGCGGTAATGCCGAGGTCTTCGAGGTAGGGGATCTTCTCGATCAATCCGGCATAGGTCCCCCGTTTCTCGTGGTCGATACCCGAGCTGGAGTGCTTGGTGAATCCACCGACATGCATTTCATAGATAACCGTCTCTGCAAATGGCCGGCGGAGGTGTGTATCGCCTTCCCAGTCGTACGTCGAGACATCGGCAACCACGCTCTTGAGGGCGTGCCGGTCGTTCGGTCCCGGTCGGCAGGCCTCGCTCCGGCGATAGTCGGAAGGAGTCGCAATGGCCCGCCCGTATGGGTCGAGCAGCACTTTGGTTGGATCGAAGTGGAGGCCACGAGCCGGGTCGGCGGGGCCGTAGGCCCGATATGCATAGAGCTGGCCCGGGCGCAGGTCCGGGAGGAAGACATGCCAGTAGTGATAGGTCCGGTGGTGGCGGGGGTCAAGGGGGATCGCCCGGGATGGCTGGGCGGCATCGACGTCGTCGTAGAGCAACAATTCCAGCCGGTCGGCGCTGCGTGAGTAGATGCTGAAGTTGACTCCGTCAGGCTCAACCAGGGCACCGAGCGGGTAAGGACATCCAGGATGTTGTTCAGCCATGGGCACCTCTCGAGCGCTACAGGAGGGATTCTCGCGCGTTAGGCGAGCGCAGACGCCATCGCGGGGCTCGGGGTCTACTTGGGGAGAGCGTCGACCAGTGCGTTCAGGCGGGCGGCCAGCGCCTTGCCCATCTCATCAAGGAGTTTGTCGGTGATGGGTTGGTCGCGTTTCGGGAGGGGTTGGAGTGGCGCGTCCTCGAGCAGGACGTTCGATTCGGGTTCTGTCCGTTGGCGAGCCGATCCGGATGTCTCGATGGCTTGGAACACGATGGGAATCAACATGTGTGGCCTTCAAACGGGCTTCGTGGATTTGGTGTTTCTTGTGGAGCCGTCTTCCTCCGACCCCTTCCTGTCGTCGACCTGGATCACCAAATAGTGTTGGTTCTCGTCCAGCGCTTCAACGGCACATGGACCACACAGAGCCCGCCGTTCGTAAATCACCAGCGCCGGACTGCCGCAACGTTCACAGAGAAGGGCGCTCACCGTCGGGTCCGCCTCTCGCCGAAGCGCCAGCTCAAGCCCACGGGCTGAGCGGTCTCATCGATGACGATTGTGAAATCATCATTGTGGGATAGGCGGGGGTTGGCATCGGTCACAATGGACCGGAGGCTGGGCCGAGGGGCCGAACTGATGCTGACCTGCCCACAACTGCTGCACACCTGACGCTGCAGGTCGGCGCCGACGTTGTGAACGCGGTACTCGTGGGTGTGTTTTGCGGACCTACTGTTTCGAGCGCTGAGTCTGAACATGCGGCCTCCCTTGCCATTTGATCGTTGTCGACCAATGGCGCGAAAGCTCAAGGAGGATCCTTCCCGCACTTCATCGGACTAGTACCGGGGTTCTGGCGTCGCACGAGCACCGCGGCGTCCCCCCGACGCCAAAACCGGATCCGATCAGGCCGGTTCGAGGGCCTTGTCAAGTACCTCATCGATGGTGTCGACGATATGGAAGGTCATCTCTTCCCGGCAGCTCTCGGGAACGTCGTCCAGATCCTGCTCATTTCGGGCGGGGAGAATCACCTGGGAGAGGCCGGCCCGATGCGCAGCCAGCACCTTCTGTTTTACCCCGCCGATCGGCAGCACCTTGCCTTGCAGGGTGATCTCGCCGGTCATACCCAGCGTGTCCTTCACCTTGCGGCCCGACAGGAGTGACGCCAGGGCGGTGGCTATCGTGATCCCGGCCGAGGGGCCGTCCTTCGGAACCGCCCCGGCCGGAACATGGACGTGGAATTTCCGCTTCAGGTCGGCCGGGTCGATCTTCAACTGATCGGCATGTGACTCGATGTAGGACAGGGCGATGCGGGCCGACTCCTTCATCACGTCGCCCAGCTGTCCGGTCAGCGTGAGCCCGGGTTCACCGTTCATGGCGGTGGCTTCGACGAACAGCACATCCCCGCCGGCGCCGGTTACTGCGAGACCGGTCGACACGCCGGGGACGGCCGTACGGTCCTTGGCTTCGTCACGCCAGACCTTGGGCTTGCCCAGGAAGTCCTTGACGTTTGATTCGTCGACCTCGATGACCGTCGGCTTGTCGTCGCCGCGGGCGATCCTGGTTGCCACCTTGCGGGCCAGCTTGCCGAGTTCGCGCTCGAGCGAGCGGACTCCAGCCTCCCGGGTGTAACGGTCCACCACGGCGGTCAGCGCTTCCTCGCTGACCTCGATTTCTTCAGGCTCCAGTCCCGCGCCGCGGATCTGGCGGGGGAGGAGATGATCGCGGGCGATCGCCACTTTCTCGAGATCCGTGTACCCGTCGAGGCGAATGACCTCGGTGCGGTCGAGAAGCGGCGCCGGGATGGTCTCCAGCACGTTGGCGGTACCGATGAACAAGACATCGGAGAGGTCGACATCCAGCTCGAGATAATGGTCCCGGAAGGTGTGGTTCTGGGCCGGATCCAGCACTTCGAGCAAGGCGGACGACGGGTCGCCGCGCCAGTCTGATCCAACCTTGTCCATCTCGTCGAGCAGGAAGACCGGGTTCATGGTCTCGGACTCGATGAGTGCCCGGACGATCCTGCCGGGGCGAGCGCCGACGTACGTGCGGCGATGACCGCGGATCTCGGCCTCATCGCGAATGCCACCCAGGGCAACCCGCACGAATTTACGACCCAGGGCCCGGGCAACGGACTCGCCCAACGATGTCTTGCCGACCCCGGGAGGTCCGACCAGGAGCAGGATGGCGCCTTCTCTCAGGTTGCCTGCGTTCTCCAGGCCGCGATCCTTGCGGAGCTTGCGGACCGCCAGGTGCTCGACGATGCGTTCCTTCACATCTGCAAGGCCGGTGTGGTCGGCGTCGAGCACTGCCCAAGCCTCGTCGAGGTCGAGCCGGTCGTCGGACTGCTCGCCCCACGGCACGTCGAACATCGTGTCGAGCCAGGTACGGATCCAGGAGTGCTCCGGCGACTGCTCGGACATCCGTTCCAATCGGTCGATCTCCCTTTCCACCGCTTCGCGAGCCTTCTCGGGGAGGGCGGCGTTCTCGAGCTTCTGCCGGTATTCGGAAGAGGCATCACCCTCTTCGCCGAGCTCTTTCTTGATCGCTTCGAGTTGCTGGCGGAGCAAGTAATCGCGCTGGGATTTGTCGATCCGCTCGGCAGCGCTGTCGCGCACCTTTCTGCGCAAGGTGAGATCGGCCAATACCTCGCCCATCCACGACATGAGCTTGCCGAGACGCTCGCGGATGTCGAGCGTTTCCAGCAGTTCGACTTTCTGCTCGAGTGAGAGGTCTGGAGAGTAGACCGCCAGGTCGGCCAGCTGGCTTGGATTCTCGATACCGAGGATTCGCTCGGCTACGCCACCCATACCGCGCTGGGCCAGTACTTCGCCCACAACCGCCCGGTATTCGCCAACGAGGTCGTCGAGGGCTTCATCGTGCACGTCGGCTTCGGGGTACTGCTCGGCGTCGACCCAGAGTGCTCCCTGATCGTCGGTCCGTCCGGCCCCGACCCGGGCTCGAGCCAGCCCTTCGACGACAACGTTCCCTCCCTCGGCATCCTGGATTTGCGCAACCGTGCCGACGCTGGCGTATTTTCCGTTCACTTTGGGGACCAGCAGCAACAGCCCATCGGACTGCTCGGCGGCCGCCACGGCGGTGGTCCCCTCCTCGGTCTCGATCCGAAGGGTGACAACCATGTGGGGGAAAACCACCCCATTGCGGAGGGGTAGTACCGGAAGAGCGAGTTCTCGTGTATCGGCCATGTGCGCCTCTCTATTTCATGATTGAGTACGACGTCCAACCGGGAGACCACACTCGGTATTCCCGGGTCGGATGTCATATCTGATAGTAGGAGGCTCAGGTTCTTATCAAGGGAGGCACTTAGTTTAGAACCGGTCTCATGCCCCGACTCGAGAACCATCACGGACGATGGCCGGCACGATCAAAGTGGTGTCGATTGCTCCCCGTGTGCGAAGGCGAGCGTAGGTGCGGTTGTCACAACTAGCCGATCGTCGGCTGGGGAATATGCGACGCTAAACCTGCCAGAGATTCACAAGTTCACAAAAGACTCCGAATGTCGTACAGTTGCTTCCAACAACCAGAAGGAGGAGACCATGTTTCGTGGAGCAGTTGCAACGCTGCCGGCCGGCGACATCGACCGGGCCAGGAAGTTCTACCAGGAGGTAGCCGGCTTCGAGGTCGGCGCTCAGGAGGCGGATGGCTCGATCAGAGTCCAGGTGGCCGACAACTGGATCATGGTCTATCCCTCCGCGTTCGCCGGAACCAACCAGGCCACCGCGGTCGGTATCGGGGTCGAGGATACTGAGGCGGCGGTTGCACACTTTCGAAGTCGAGGCGTGCGGTTCGAGGACTACGATTTCGGCGAGATGAAGACCGTCGACGGCGTACTCACTATGCCCGATGGCACCAAGGGCGCCTGGTTCAAGGACACCGAAGGCAACATCATCGGACTCTTCGACGGAGATATGTAGCCGCGCCCTGGTCTAGCGGGCCAGGTGATGGAGAAGGAACGCGAAAATGTCGGCCGACTCGTCGATCAGCTTTGACGTCGGCTTGCCCAGTCCGTGACCGGCCCGGGTCTCGACCCGCACCAACAGTGGTTGCTCAGAGTTGCCGCCGGCGGCGTGCTGGACCGCGGCGGCAAACTTGAGCGAGTGCATGGGGACGACCCGATCGTCTGATTCGGCCGTCGTGATCAACAGCGGGGGATAGCTGATCCCGGCGGCGATGTTGTGATACGGAGAGTAGGCCAACAACCATGTGAAGGCTTCCTCATCCTTATCGGCGTCTCCGTACTCGACGGTCCAATAGCGACCGGCGGTGAAATGTTGATAGCGAAGCATGTCGGTCACCGGCACCTGAGCAATAACTGCACCGAAGAGATCGGGACGCTGCACCATGGCAGCCGCCGTGAGCAAACCGCCGTTCGAACCTCCCCGGATTCCGACCTGAGCCGGTCCGGCCACACCATCAGCGATCAAGGTTTCGGCACAAGCGAAGAGATCGTCGAAGACCTGCTGTTTGTTCCCCAGCATGCCGGCCTCATGCCATGTCTCGCCGAGTTCGGATCCTCCCCGCAAATTGGCGACGGCTACCACACCGCCCGCCTCGAGGAATGCCAGCCGGGCCGGATGGAACATGGGAGTGAGGCTGATGTTGAATCCGCCGTATCCGTACAGTTCGACCGGGGCGGGAAGGACTGAGGTAGTCAGGCGAATGATGAACATGCCGACCTCGGCACCATCGGATGATACGGCCCTTCGTCGTTCGACGATCACCCGGTTCGGGTCGAGGGGTGGAGCGGCCCCGGCGAACACCTCGAGGGTGGCACCGTCCCAGCGCAGTGCGGTCGGCGGGTAAAGAAACGACTGGAATCCAAGGTAGAGGGAATCGTCCTGAAGCCGGCCGGTCAGTTCGGCCACCGTACCCGCCCCCGGCAGATCGATCGATCCGGTTGGCGTGCCATCGAGGTCGAACGTGTGGATACGGTGGGATGCCTCGTTGAGGGTGATCGCTATCAAGCAGCCTGCGGCCGACGTCGCGAGTTCGATCGCCTGGTGGCGTTCGCCGACCAGTTCGTAGATGGCCTCGGGCCGGTCGAGCGAAAGGCGCACGATGCGTCCGTTTGGAGCCTCGAGGTCCGTGTGGAGCAGGAAGGCGCCCTGGTGGTGGGCGAGGAACGCGTACAGGGCTTCACCGGGCGAGGCAAGTCGGACCCAGTCCGCGTCGGGGTCATCGAGGGGCTTATAGAGCAGCCCGTTCTTGCGGGACGTCCCTTGCCATTCGGTCAGGATCAGAAAGCGGTGGTCGTCGCTGACGGCCGCGCCGTATCCGAGATCCGGGTCATCGGGATTGGCAAAGACCAGGGTGTCCTTGTCCTGGTCGGTGCCGAGCGTGTGGTAGTGCACGGCCATATTGCGTGACGGCTCGATCGACGCCGGGTCGTGCGCAGGAAATCGCGAATAGAAGAATCCGGAGTCGTACCACGAGATCTCGGTGAACTTCACGTGGTGGAGTTCATCGGACAGGTCATCGCCGGTCTCGGTGTCTCGGATCCGGATGGTCTGCCAGTCGCTGCCCGACTCCGCGATCGAATAGGCCAGCAAGCGCCCGTCATCCGATAGTGACGTCACGATGACGGCGATAGCTCCGTCCTCCGACATGACGTTTGGATCCAGCAAGACCCGGTCCTCGTGGTCGGGCCGCCGCACGAAGAGCACAGGCTGATCTTGCAGCCCGTCGTTGTGGGGCCAGACGGCTATCCCGTTTCGGACCGTCGGTGCTCCGGTCCGAGCTACATCCCACAAGGCCTCCATCCGTTCCCGGAGCTCTGATCGTTCTCGCAGCGACGCCAGAAAGGGGAGTGTTATCTCGTTCTGGGCCTGAACAAAAGCTTTGGTGTCTTCCGACTCGGAGTTTTCGAGCCAGCGATAAGGGTCGGCCACTGGAGTTCCGTGGTAATAGTCGACGGTGTCGGCCCGCCGGGTCGGAGGATAGGTGAACGCCATGGGCGGAAAGGCTAATCGGATCCAAGCACGCAGCCGCAGGCTCCAGCCTCTCTGCCTGGCCCGCGTCTAGCCGGCATCCCGTAGCACTTTCGCTACCTCGAACCGAACCTGGAAGTCGAGATCGTCGGTCAGCGATTCGACCAGAGAGCGGCTTTGGTCGAGGCCCAGGTCCCCGAGTGAGCGGACGGCTTTCCAGCGGATCCAGGCGTCGTCATCGGTGAGTGAGTTCTCGAACAGCGGGCGGAACCGTTCGTCTTCGGTATCAGCGGCCGCGTCGACTGCCGTTCGTCGCACCAGACGGGACGGGTCGGCCATGCCTCGTGTGACGGTACGCGTACGGATATCGGTGTCGTTTGATTCGAGCAAAACGGCCACGGCAATCCGCCGGACTCGCGGATCGTCGGCGTCGATCGCATGGAGAAGACGCTTTCGGTCTGTTTCCACGTTGGGATCCAGCAAGTGGAGTTCTTCGGGTCGGCCGGCAACGATGGCCCGGCCGGCTTCTTGCATGAGCTCTTCGCGGGTCCTTTCCGGCCGATGGCGAGCAGCACCGGGATCAGCGAAGAGCTCGGTCACCAGAGCGAGCAAAGGTTCCAATCGTTCTTCCCACGGCGACCGGGCTCCGATGCCGATGGTGACGAAGTCGCCGGCCACCATGACGTCGGTGACGTCCGGCTCCGCGAACATTCGCTCGACCCGGGGATCGGCCGGCTTGCCCGAATCGTTCCGCCGATACCAGATTCCCGGGGCCGGGAGTCCGCCGGTCGTGAACTTGACCTTGCGAGGATGTGGCGTTGCCTCCGGTACCACCGGTCCGGCGAAGACTCGATCGAAGATCGAAGGGGCTGGCGTTCCCCCCCCACCCGCCCACAACTCGAATCGCCCCTCTCGAATCCCGTAAGCCAGGGTCAGGCCTCTGCCCAGGTCGTGTTCCCACCACCCCTCGTTGATGTGCGGTGCTACGACCTCACTCAACTCCTGTTCATCAAGGTCCGTCCATGCCCCGACCGAAAAGAACTGCAGCAGGAGCTTCTTGAATGCCACGAGCGCTTCGAACGGCAATGCGAGGGCAATATCGGACGTGAGATAACCCGAGGCCGTGGCGATCAGGTCGTGGCCGGCGAGCGTTCGCCGGGTGGCATCATGGTCAGCCGGTCGAGAGGCAGAGGGCACAGCACGATCGTAGGCGTGGGCAGAATGAAACACGAAGTACAGTTCGGGCTACGGAACTTGTGAGGTAGAGGCCATCGAAGCAACGAAGAAGATCCTGATCGTCGACGACGACAAGGTCTACACGAAGATCCTGAGGCGGTTCTTCGAGGAGCGGGACTTCTCCGTGCTCACTGCTGAAGACGGCGTTCACGCCGCCTGGATCGCTGCCAACGAACAGCCGGGCCTCATCCTTCTCGACCACTACCTGCCCGGAGCGGATGGACTTACGATCCTCGATCGTCTGCGCCGGGTAGGCGTGACCAGCGACATCCCCGTGATCTATCTAACCGGTTCGGACAGTGAGTCGCTCGAAAAGAAGGCCAAGTCAGACGGCGTCGTAGCCGTCTTCCGCAAAGGCGACCTCGACGAAGAAGAATTCATGTGGGCGATCAACCGGGTCTTCGGTATCAGGACCGCTCGCGAACGTTGGAAGACCTTCGATACTCAAGACAAGCGGTCGGCCGGTCCGAGCTGGGCTGGGACCGACACACCACCGCCGGAGATTCCGGACGGTTCCGACCCGTGGGCCTAGGAGCCGTACCTAGTACCTGGTAACGGCAATAGTGCCTTACCCGCGGGTAGCGGTTTTCACTGACTAGTCAAACCTGGCCCTTTTTCTAACTATCCGCGAGGAATCGCTCGGACGGCCGATACGAACCCCGTACGACACCTTCCTGCCTGGGAGGCTTTTCGATGTTGGGACTTCGCAAGCGACCAGGACACATCCACGACGACCTGTCGTATGGGGCCGGACCCGGTCTGGTGCGGATGGTGTGTAGCCGCTGCCGCCGCGTGAGCGTCTACCCCTGCGAGGCGCCGGCGCCCCCCGATTCGGAGGACATCCTCGCCGTGGATTGTCTGGCTTGGTTGGCGATCACCTCCGCCTGATCAGATTTGCCATCGGTTGATGCGCTGACCAGCGCGGGCAGCGATGGGGTCCGATCCCACTCGGCGTCTATCCATGACCGCTTTGCGTGACCGCCTGCCCATTGGGACGGGCAGGGTCCCACAAGTGCCCAAAACAGGGGCTCTTTGGGGGTCGGCTAACTGGCCCGGTCGCGGACCATCGACATACGGCGGGCCAAGGCGACCGGTGCGCTTTTGAGGCCGAGAGCCACTGCGAACTCCGCGTCTTGGGTCAGATCGAGAATGATCTCCTCGCCCTCGGCCTTGATGTGGAAGCCATCGACCTGGGCGTTGACCCGGATGTTGTCCAGGCTCCAATCGGCAATCTCGGTCTCTCCGGAGCGAAGGCGAAGCCGTTCATCGGTCAGGTCGATCACTACTCGGATCGCGGTATCGCGTTCCGTCCGCGTGCGAAGCACTCCTGCGAAATCCACCATGCCTGCTCCTTTCCCTCTGGGGGTCTTGTTGCCTTGCTATAAAGATATCGCACCATGCAAGAGTCCGACGCTCAGATGCAGAACGAACCGGTTCGATGAATGGTTCCCGCGGCCATAACCATGTGCGAATGAAGTCGCGTGTCAGAATCGTTTCGGCGTCATGAAGTCAATCCAGCCTCGATCAGATGATGGGCCCGGGTGGCCGGCGAGCGGTCGATGGGCGACAGGCCCCGGCAGTCAATCGATCTACTTCGGCTGCATGCGGATACCGCCGTCCAGGCGGATTGTCTCGCCGTTGAGGTAGTCGTTCTGAATGATGTGATAAGCCAGGCCGGCATACTCATC
>JAOTUY010000069.1 GCA_029863625.1 Acidimicrobiia bacterium | reverse complement strand
GCTCTCCCACCACCGGACCCTCATCCCACTGGTGGAAATGAGGGAAGAACACCCCGTCGGCCACGGTCTCGGGCGCAACAATGTCTCCCCGACCCTGTCGTATGTCGTCATCGGTGGTGGCCCGGTCGAAGAACCCACCGCCCTCCAAGCGCACCTCCTCCACCGGGAGAAGCCCCACACCCAGAGCCGATGGCGTGATTCGCAGAATCTGGCTGGTTGCCACATTGGTGACGTAGAGCCTCCCGGAAGCGTCGAACGCCAACCCTTCCGCCCCGTCCAGTCCACTCACAAACAGATCGGGGTCTTCTCCCGGATCAATCATCCAGATGGAATCGTCGGTCCCGACAGACAGCGTTCCGACGGGATCGAACGCCAACGCAACCGGGCGTTCGGGGAAGGTCGCAAGGCTCTCCGATGAGGTAACCGTCCCATCTCCGGCGACTTCGACAACCCACACTGCGTCTCGGGCGTTGGCGACGAACAACTCGCCGGTCGGGCCAAAATCGATGTCGGCCGCAGTTCCTCCAGGCACAACGACAACCTCTGTGACCGTCCCTGCCGTCCCGTCGGAGAGGACCTCAACCCTGGATATCCGGATGCCCGAATCAGCGTCGTCGGCCACAAAGAGGTCACCGCTCGGGTCGAGCGCCAGACCCTCCGCATCGGCGAACCCGTCGACGAATGGTGCGGTTACTCCGTCGGCGACCCGGTACACCACCTCAGAGTCGCTGACGTACAGGACGCCGTCGTCGCTCAACGCCAAACCCTCGGCGCCTTCGATACCGGACGCCACCACCATCGGCTCACCGGCCAAACCGTCCGGGAGGATCTCGAACCCACTGACCCGATTCGCTCCAGTCTCCGAAACAAACAAACCCCGGGACGGATCGAAAGCCAGATCGTTCGGAATCTCCAGACCATCCAGGAAAACCTCGATCTCATATCCGGTGGGGACGACACCCGTATCAGCCACCGGTGTCACAGGAGCGATCGTGGTGGTCGTGGTGGCAGTTGTGGTGGTGGGGAGTGGCTGAGGGTTAGGAGCAGGGTCCCGTTCGCCATAACCCCCAAACAACGCCAAACCACCCGCCGTCAGCGCCACCGCCCCAACCAATAGAGACCTTGCCCAACCGGGACGCCCCCCACCCGGCGGAACACCATCGGCGATCACCGACCTGGGAACCTTCCGATCCGTACCGTAGTAACCGTCCGCCAAGACCGACACCTCTCAGACTGCCACCACCATCCTCGGTGACTTGACCCCACCCGGTCTAGAGGCCAACGACCCCGGAAAGATGATGGGCACCGACATCGTCGAGTTGACCGGGTCCGGAAATGGCCCGCCGGTTGGCTGAGGCGGGGGTAAAGGTGAACCTGGTCTACCTGGCCACCCGAACCCGAGCTGTTATCGGAGGCGACGATCTGAACCGGGCCAGAACCCTGCTTGGCCGGTCAACTGATTGATCCGGTAGGCCGAGCAACGCGGTGCCCTTCGGTGCGGGCATGAATGCTTATCCAAGTTTCTCTACTGGATATTCGATGGCGTCGGTTGGCTGGATTCTTGGGTCCTTTGGCCTCTACCGGAGAACGCGGGTGTTTGCTTGATTGAGCCGAAAGGAGGTTCACGTGTCTCGAGGCCCAGGCAGGTGTGTTGTGGGTTTGGCTTGTACGGTGGTGGGGCTGGGCGGGTTGCACAGGTTGTCTTGGCGGTCGGGTGTGACGAATGAGGAGGCGTTCGGCTCGCTTCCGGGTGATGATGTGATTCCGCACCCGATGCTGGAATGGACCCGGGGCATCACGATCCGGAGGAAGCCGGCTCTAGTGTGGCCGTGGTTGGTGCAGATGGGCTACCACCGGGGAGGCTGGTACACCAACGAGTGGGTGGATCGGGTCATCTGGCGGGTCGATGCTCGCAACGTCGATCGCATCTTGGCGGAGTATCAGAGTCTGTCGGTAGGTGACGTCGTTCCGGACGGCCCTGACTATGCCGCCTACTTCTGGGTCCGGGCGATCGAGCCTGAGCGGACGATCGTGTATTCCTCCATCCGTCACCCCTACCGCGGTCATCCCATCGACCCCGGCAACCACGAAGATCTTCTCCGGCTCGAAAAGAGGCTGGTCGAAGGCGGCAAATATATCGATTTCAGTTGGACGTTCGTGCTCCAACCCCACGGGTCACAGTCCACCCGGCTCCTGCTTCGTACCCGGGCCAATTACGCCCCCAAAGCAGTCCGAGCGGTCAGTATCCCCCTGGGCCTCCTTGATGTGTACTTCGCCCACACGATACTGAGAGGCGTCAAACGCAGAGCCGAAGCAGACCACACTTGAACAGCAGTTCTCCCTGTGTGGGCCTGGCCGAGTATCGCTCGCAGAAGTGGCCATTCAGCCCCGGCCGTCAGCGGTCGAGGTGGGCAGTGTGGATCCGGCGACGTTTTGCGCGCCCGTGGAGAGGAGGCGGCCGAGCGGTTCTGGAGCACGCCGGATGAACTCGAGATTGGTCGTTACCGTTCTGGCTGTCGCGGTTTTCGCGGTGGGTTGCGGCGACACGGGCGCCCGTGCGGATCCGCCTGACGTGATGGACGAGTGGTTGCCGCCGGTGGGCGTCGACCTTGACTCCGACCGGCTTTATCGTGAGAACCGGGATCTCTTTAACTACGACACCGGAGCGCCGCTCGACATTGAGCAGGCCGGCACCGAGCGTAGCGGAGATGTCAACGCGATCGACCTGACCTACGCCAGTCCGAAAGGCGGTCGGGTTCCAGCCACTCTGTTTGTCCCCGATGGCGACGGTCCCCTTGCCGGCCTCGTGTTGATGCACGGCCTGCCTTCGAACCGAACCGAAATGTCCGAGTATGCGATGGCCTTTGCGCTGTTGGATGCGGTGGTGATCACGATCGACGCGCCCTTTGCCCGGCCCGAGAACAAAGGTCGCGAGCCGCTCACGTATACGGATCAGGATCGCGACGAGCAGATTCAACTGATCGTGGACCTTCGCCGTGCCATCGACGTTTTGGTGTCGCGGCCCGAGGTTGACCCGGATCGGATGGCGTACGTTGGGGTCAGCTACGGCGGAGCCATGGGGGGTTTGCTGGCCGGCGTTGAGGATCGGCTTCGGACCTATGTGCTGCAAGTTGGTGACGGCGGTCTGGTCACACACTCGACCGCATCCGAGGACCGGAGTGAGTACTTCTACACTGGGCTTTCGGCAAGCGGCCGGGAAGCCTGGCTGGAGGCGATGTGGCCCATCGAGCCGATCCACTACGTCGGCCACGCGGCACCGGCCGCGCTGTTGTTCCAGAACGGGACGGTCGACGACTTGGTGCCACCGGCCGACGCCCTGCGCTATCAGGAGGCCGGCAGCCAGCCGAAGGCGATCTTGTGGTACGAGGCTGGTCACGGCGTATCACCGACAGCCGCCGACGACACGGTGGCGTGGCTGCAGGACCACGGAGCGCTGGGCCAACTCCGGGCGAGCGCCCCCGCCCGGTGGATCGATCGGGGGTTGCTGGTTTGGTCGGCCCTGACCGTAGGGTCGCTCCTCTATCTGTTGTTGGTGTTGAGGCGAGACCGGACGACGCCCTGGGGAAGCATGCTGGTGTGGGTTCTGGCGGTGCTCTTCTTTGGGCCCCTGGGGCTGGTCGCCTACCTGTACCTGTTCCGCCGGCCGAGGCAGGCGGGGGGACCCGGGGCGGACATCCCGACCTCCGGCCGCGCCGTCGGTTCGACGATGTGGAGTGCAGCCGGAAACCTCGTTGCAGTCTTCGTGATCGCACTGTCCAACTCATTCGAGCCTGCGTTGGTCCTGCTGCTCCCGCTCGCAACCGGCTTCCTGGCCTACCAGTTGTCGCGGCTACCGAAGGGACAGGACCATCCATGGACCACCCATACGCAACCACTCACTGTGCAGATCCTCTCAACCAACCTGACCCTGGTGGGTGCCTATGTTCTCCTCCCCTTCGCTCTCGATCGGTTCGAGCGGTGGTATCCCTTCGGTGAACCCCTCCGGGCTGTATGGGCAGTGCTGGTGTTGGGGAGCGTCGCCGCCGTCCTGACCGGCTACCCGATCCACCGATGGATGGTCGGCCGGGGACTCGTACGATGGGGCCCAGACACCGGAGACAGCGAGCAGGAAGGGCGCAGCCTCTCCCGCTCCCGGGCGCTCGGCTTGATCCTGGCGACCCTTGCGGTTCTTGTCGCAGTCGTGCAAGGGGCAACCACTCTGGCTGATTAGTCCACGCGACGTCCACCAAGCGCGCCACACCCCTGGCCCGAATCCCTCTGGTCCCGGTGGTCTGTGGGGTTGGTGTGGGATTGGAGTCGCCCAGCGACACCTCCCTGATCCCGCCAGTCGCTGCACGGACCCAAAGCCTTCACGAGCGGCACGCGTCTATCGAGGCGCTGTGACCGGCGGCCTCACCGGCGAAGTGCCCCAACCGCGCCCGCGATTCCCCCCTTGAGTTGGAGACTCTCGGCGATGTCGCCGAGCCGGATGATCTCGTCCTCAGCGAGGGTCAGCTCGGCGGCCTCGGCGTTCTGCGTGACTTGTGCGACGCTGCTGGCCCCGGGAATCGCGACTGTGTTCGGGTGCGACAGGACCCAGGACAGCGCGACCTGCGCGGGAGTGACACCATGGGTCGAACCGATCTCACGCAATGTTTCGATCAGCGGGGTTGCTCGAGCCAGGTTCACCGCAGAGGCGAGTGGGTTGAGCGGATTCCTGCGACGGAAACCCCCCAGCGGGTTGGCGGGGTTGTAGTTCCCCGAGAGAAGCCCTTGAGCGAGGGGGCTGTAGGCGATGACGATCCGATCGTTGGAAGCCGCAAAAGGTATGAGGTTCCGAAGCGGTTTCCGCCGAACGAGGTTGAACAGGACTTGGTTGGAGAGGATCGGTTCTCCCAATACCTGCTCGGCATGCTTCCATTGGCGCAGCGAGTGGTTGCTGACGCCGACTTGACGGGCGATGCCGGCCTTTTGCACCCGGCGCATTCCTTCCATGGCGAGGGACCGGGAAGGCGGGGTTGGGCCAGTGCATCTGGTAAAGGTCTATCTCCTTTTCTCCCAGGCGCCTCCGACTTTCCACAGCGCTTCGCTCGATCCGACCCGGGAGTGGAACAACCGGGAGGAACTTGGTGGCGATGAAGGCACTGCGCCCATCGAGAGCCCTTCCAAGGATCTCCTCCGAGCGGCCCGACGCGTAGGCCTCGGCTGTGTCGAAGAAATTGATTCCCAGCTCGAGGGCACGCTCGACGATGGCGTGGGCTTCGCGAATCGCATAATCCTCGCCGTAGCCCCACTCCCTGGAGCCGAATTGCCAAGTACCCAGTCCGATCTTTGAGATGGTTTCGCCAGCGGCTTCGAGGTATCGCATCCCGCCATTGTCGTCGAATCGGGCACATAGTCGGCCGGACTACCGAGAGAACGTTCCAGCCGGCGACGACCAGGTGGATTTGGAAATGTAACCACTCCCCCGCCGGCCGCAGCCTCAGACGGGTTCTGGCAGTTTCTGACTCACATCCACTACGACCGCTCACCGTGCGAGCACCAGCGAGCACCGCTGTCTGGGGTGGGGAGTGGGCTAGCGAGCGGGTGTGTGAACGGCATGGCGGCGATCGGATTCTTCCAGGTAGTACCTGCTACTTCTTCTATTGGTAAAACTCGATGTTTGTGGGTGGGCGTAGGGCGAGCGAAGTTTGGATGCGGCTTGCGCTTGCAGGTAGTGTCAGTGGACGATGAGATCCCTGCTGGAAGATGCCTTTTCGCACCACGTGTGGGCAACCCTGCGATTGCTCGATACGTGCCGTCAACTGGGCGCCGATCAATTGGCAACGGAGGTTGTGGGCACCTACGGCTCGATCGCCGACACGATACGTCATCTCGTCGGCGCGGACTGCGGGTACTTGTTCGCCCTGACCGGCGGGCGCATCGCCATGATCGAAGAGGGCCAAATGGATCTCCCGGAGCTCCGCGCCGCGATGGAGGCCAATGGAGCCGCCTGGGCGTCGCTCCTTGCACAGGACCTCGATCCGGATTCCGTCGTGGTCAGGCGCCGCGACGACGGGTCCGAGGGCCACGCTCCCATGGGCATCCGACTCGCGCAGGCGTTGCACCATGGGACCGATCATCGAAGCCAGGCCTGCACCGCCCTCACGACGATCGGCGTTGAGCCTCCGGCGATCGACGTCTGGGACTTCGCCGAGCAGGATGGCCGGCTTGTTGAGGTCCCACGCCCCTCCTGACGATCCGGCCGCGCGGTGAGCTTGCCGCGCACTGGCCCGCGAGATAGGCGTAGGGGCCGTCTCATTCGCCATTGAACACTGCCTCCATGTTCGACGGAGAGTGGGCAGATGGAGCTGGTGTATTCGGCGTGGCGCTTGGATTCGGCGCGGCATCGGTCGTCTTTTTGCGCAACGCTCGATTGATCCCGACACGTCGCCAACGGACCGCCTGGCAGCTGATCGGATCCGGCCTGGGGTCGGGCTCGATCGGCGTGTTCGGCGACCGTCGCCTGGCGAGTACGTCATCTGGGATCGATTCGAACGAGGACCTCACCGCCTCGACGCCAGGCTCGGGCATCGGCCTGGCCATGGTGAAGATGATCGCCCAAGCGTACGATGGATCGCATAGCCACCGCCGATCCGAACGACCGGCGGTGCGTGCTTCTCGACTGAACTCCCCGGCCGGGTCATCAGTGCGGTGTTGATGACCCTGACGTTCCGGCATCGCCCAGTAATCCGGATCCGCCTGCCCGGCGTCGTCCTAGGCTTTCCCTTTCATGGCCAATCCGACGACCCTTCCATCTCCCTGGAGCGTGCTGCGTGACGGCCTTCGTCTGATCGCGCGCTTTGTGAGGACACACCCATGGGCATTCGGGCTGGCGGTGTTCGGCGCGGCCCTGTACGCCGCAGCCATCGTCGCCTCCGCTCAGGTAGTGGGATGGCTCACCGATCAGGTCATAATCCCGGTGCTCACCGACGGCGCGGACTTTCGGGAGAAGGTTTGGCTAGCCGTCGCAGCCCTCGTCGGCGTTTCCTTGTGGAAAGCATCCGGAATCGTGCTGCGCCGCACAGCCGCCGGTTGGCTCCAGTTCCGGACCCGCCAGGATGTTCGGAACCGGCTGCTCGATCACCAACTCGACCTCGAGCTGGCCTGGTTCTCCCAGCAATCGATCGGCGACCTGCTCGCAGTCGCCGATTCGGACACCGATCGCGGAACCGGCGTGCTCGCACCGCTTCCATACGCGACCGGAGTGATGCTGCTCTTGTTCGGTTCTGTGGCGATGGTCGCATCGATCGACTTGTGGCTCGGCTTCTGGTCGCTGGTCGGCCTCGTCGTCATCGTCGCCGTCGACGTCAAGGGCGCCTGGACCGTTTATCCCCTGTGGGAGGAAGTCCAGGAACAGCGCGGGCGCTTGTGGTCGCTCGCCCACGAAACATTCGATGGAGCGCTGACCGTTAAATCACTCGGCCGTGAACAGAAGGTGTCGGAACGGTTCGGCGTTGCATCCGACGGCGTACGCGACGGCATCATCCATGTGAACTCTCGATGGGTGTCGTATCAAGCAATCATCAGGGCGCTTCCTCCCGCCCTGATTCTGGTGCTCATCTACGCGGGCGCTTCACGCATTCGTGCCGGCGCCATCACGGCAGGCGACCTCGTCACCGTCACCTACTTGCTCTCGTTGCTCGCCTTCCCCGTCCAGTTGATCGGTTTCGTCTTGTTCGACCTATCTGCCAGCATCGCCGGCTGGCAACGCGTCCAGCGCGTCTTCGAAGCCGACCAGTTCATGGACTACGGAACCCATTCCGCCCGGGGAAGCGGCCGGGCGGCCTCAGTCGACGGACACGGCGTCAACTTCGAATACCGGCCGGAAGAACCCGTACTGGTTGGCGTAGAGATGGACCTGGCAGCCGGCACCACGCTGGCGGTCGTCGGGCCGACCGCCTCCGGCAAGTCAACGCTCGCCCTGCTGCTGGCGAGACTGTGGGACCCGGGCGACGGGGCCATCCACATCGACGACCGGGATGTGCGGTCCTTCGCTCGGTCCGAACTGCCGCGCGAGGTGGCCTACGTGTCGCAGGAGGCGTTTCTCTTCGACGACACCATCACCGGCAACATCACACTTGGAGACGAGTTCACCGAAGAGGAAGTCGCTTCAGCTGCTCGCCTGGCCGGAGCCGACATGTTCGTTTCCGAGCTACCGAACGGCTATGCAACGCGCCTGGGCGAGCGCGGCACCTCGCTCTCGGGAGGGCAGCGTCAACGCATTGCCCTGGCTCGTGCGTTGATCCGACAACCCCGCCTCATGATCCTCGACGACGCAACTTCGGCGGTCGACCCTTCGGTTGAGGCCGAAATCCTGCGCTCCCTCAAGAAGGCGGCCTTACCTTCCACGATCGTCATAGTCGCCTATCGCCCTGCAACGATTCGCCTCGCCGATGAGGTGATGTTCGTCGACGAGAAGACGGTCTCCGACCACGGAACCCACGAGCAGCTCCTCAGCAGGTCTCCCGGATATGCCGCGTTGGTCAGAGCCTACGAGGAAGATGCACGGCGCGTCGCAACCGATGACGGCCGACGTGCGTCGACCGACGAGGGAGGCGGATCGTGAGAGACGAACGAACCCTCAGGGTTCTGCGGAAGGCCCTCAAAGAAGCGCCCATCCTCCGCCGCGGACTCGGACTCACCGTCCTGATGGCCGCGGCCGGGACGGCCATTCAGATCATCGTCCCAATCGCCATGCAACAGATCATCGACAACGAGCTACTGACGCCCGCCCAGATCGACATCACCAGCGTTGGAACCAAGTTGGCAGTCGCGGCCGTCGCTCTGGTGCTCGGAACCTGGGTGGGGCGCGCCGCGCTAATACGGTTGGTGAAGGCCTCTTCGACCGGCCTTTCCGACCTCCGCCAGATGACGTTCGCCCACCTCATGCGTCGGTCGGTCCTTCATGTCGATGCCGAGCGACGAGGATCCCTCGTCTCGCGGGTCACCACCGACATCGCAACCCTCCAGGACTTCATGGATTGGGGCGGGGTCGGGTTGCTCACCTCCGGGTCTCAGGTATTCCTGGCGCTGGGAGCGATGTACGTCTACGAGTGGCGGATAGCACTGCTCGTGACGGTCGGGATCATCCTGTACGCGGTGCTCATGATCTGGTTCCAGCGCATTCTCCAGCGCAGCTACGACCGGGTCCGTCGCCGGGTCGCCAACAGCCTGGCGGTGCTGTCCGAAGCGATCTCGGCCATTCCGGTCGTCCGCGCCTATGGAGTCGAACGAGCCACACAGAACAGAGTGGCCCAGGCGCTCGAGGATCGATTCCAGTCGGAGTACAAGACGATGCGGTTCGGCAACATCCTGTTCAGCTCAGCCGAGCTGTTCGCAGGCATCTTGATGGCCGGAGTCGTGGCAGCCGGCCTGGCGATCGGGACGACACCCGGTCGGCTGCTCGCGTTTCTCTTCCTGGTCAACCTTCTGACCGAACCGGTGCAAATGATGGTCGAGGTGCTGGAGACCGCCCAATCGGCAGCCTCAGGGATGCGACGAATCCTCGGTGAGATCCATGCGGAGGTCGAGATTCCTGATCCCGTCGATGGCATGACGCTGCCGTCCGGAGCACTCGACGTGCGCTTCACGGACGTCGCCTTTCGATACGGCGACGGCCCCGAGGTTCTCCACGAGGTGAACGCCTGGGTCGAGGCGGGAGCGCGGGTGGCCGTCGTCGGCGAGACCGGATCCGGGAAGACGACCTTCGCCAAGCTGGCCGTGCGCTTGCTCGAACCGACAGTCGGATCCATCGAGATCGGGGGCATTGCACTCAATCGCATCACGTTCGCCTCGCTCCGCCACCGGGTGGCGTTCGTGCCGCAGGAAGGCTTCCTATTCGAGGGAACCGTGGCGGAAAACATCCGGTACGGGAAGCCGGATGCGACCGAACGCGAGATCCGCACGGCCTTCGTCGAGCTCGGGCTAGACGGTTGGCTCGACCGCCTCCCGGACGGCCTCGGCTCATCTGTTGGCGAACGGGGCGGGGACCTCTCGTCCGGCGAGCGGCAACTGGTGGCGCTGGTGCGGGCGTGGATTTCCGTGCCGGACGTGCTCGTGCTCGACGAAGCGACGTCGGCCGTCGATCCGGCGCTCGATGTGCAGCTACGCCGGGCAATGGAACGCCTCACTCAGGGAAGGACGGCCATCACTATTGCCCACCGACTTGCCACCGCAGAAGCAGCCGACGAAGTGCTGGTGTTCGACCGGGGGCTATTGGTTGAGCGTGGCCGGCACCAGGATCTCCTCGCCGCCGCTGGCGTGTACGCCTCATTGCACGCCGATTGGGCGACCGGAACCATGAGCGCAGGGGGCGACCCCGAGCATCTACCGGCTTCCCACCGAGGAAGACCTTTGGTGCGGTGAGATAGCTCCCATACGAGGAGAGGGTCTCCCCCCTGGGCAAACGGCCCAGGAACGTATTCCCAAGAGGGGCCCATCGTATGCCCAGCGATATGCCGGGTACAGGGTCAACGCTGGTCCTCGATGCACGCCTCCGGTCACCGATATCAGTGGGAGTTGTCATCCCACCCGGCCGAGGTGTAGGTGGCCGAGTTGGCGGAACCCTGGCTGAAAGCGCTCACCAAACGAGCGGAAACCGCCGGCCTGGGGGTTTCCGCGTGGGCGTTGACGGGCTCGAACCGCCGGTCTCTGCCTCGTAGGGGCAGATCAGGGGGTATTTGCGACCTGGCAAAACGCCCAAAAAGGGCTTCTGAACTGGGGCTTTGTGGTTCATCAGTGTTGGTCGTTTTTCGTCGTTTCGCGACAAATCGCGTCCTATTCGCGTCCTGGCGAGCCCCTTCACACGAAATACGAAACCCGGAAGACTATGTAGGCAACGTAACAGTAGCTATGTATAATGACGATATGAAAACCATCACCATCACCATCCCCGACGAGCTCGACGCCGAAGCCGCAGCCGAAGCGAAACGCCGAGGCATTTCCAAGTCTGAGCTGATCCGCCGCGGGCTGGCAACCCTCCTCCCCAACCAGGACACGGAGTCGGCTGACGACCCGTGGCACCAGCTGGCCGGTTTCGCGAGCAAGCAAGCCACGGCAGAACCGGGCGAGATCGACCGGGTGGTCTACGACTCGTGAAGTTCGCCGACACCAGCTGGTGGGTGGCCTGGTCCCTCCCCGGCGACCAACGACATTCCGACGCCTTGGCGATACTCACCCATCTTGGACCTGCCGAACACGCGCTCACCACCAATCTCATTGTCGGAGAAACCTGGACGTTTCTCCGCCGCAAGGACGGTCATCGAACTGCGCTCGCCTTCCTCGACCGTATCGACGCCCTTCGACGGCAGTCCAAACTCGCCCTCCACCGGATCACCGTCGACCAAGAGGAAAAGGCGTGGGCCTGGTTGCGGAAGCACGACGAAAGGGCCTACTCGTTCGTCGATGCGACCAGCTTTCAGGTGATGCGCGACCGCCGCCTTCGCGAAGCGCTTGCGTTTGACCAGGACTTCGCAGCCGCCGGCTTCGTCGAGCTGCGCCCCTAACCCACTCCTCGAACTGCCGGTATGCGTGGTTCTGTGATGCGCTCGTTCTCGCTCCGTATCGGGTGCTCGGCGCTCGCAGGAACTCCGCCCCGGCTCGCGACCTCAGGCCACGGGGAAGCGATGCAGGGCTATCGGATCATCTGGCCGAGCGCGGCGAACCTGAGCATGTGGGCTTGCCCTGCGTGGATGGCGTATTCGTCGATCATCTTCACGAGGGTGGCTCGTAGCGGACGGCCATGTCCTGCTCCGGCAGCGTCGAGTGACACAATCTCGGCGATGGCCGCATCCGACAGGGCGACTTCCTCGAAGTACCAGCGAAGGTCGTCCTCGATAGTCTCGATGGCGCCGCCGGCGTAGTCGTCCTCGCCATATCGGAGGGGTTGTTCGCGCCCACCGAGACCCCAAGACAGGTAGACATGCTCCATCTGGGTCATGTGCCGCACCAGTCCGAGCACGGATAATTCGACCGGCGGAACTGACCATGCCACCAGCTGGTCCGGTGAGAGGTCCCTCAGCTTCCGGATGAACTCGTGGCGCTGGTACCGCAGCCACGGCTCCAGCAGCTCCCGCGGCTCCAAGCTCGGGTCCGGTTGTTCCCATGATGAGAAGTCCACGCCGGCAAGCATCCCGATCGTCATACTGGAACCCTACGCACGCATAAGCACTGTCTGTCGATCGGTGCGAGCCAAGCCTGACTGACAAAAGGTTCCGCGCCAGGACAATTCCACCACCGTGGGTGGCCACTAGGAGGTGGGTCGACAGTTCACGAGGTGCCGATCCCGAGCACTCGGCGAAGTGTGCGTTATGGCGTCAGTGTCATGATTCGGGGGCCTGGCGGGTTGGCTCACGTTATGGCTGCCCCTCTTGGAGGTGGCTTGTGTCGATTTTGCCGCCCGCCGGGCATGCCGGACCGGCCGGCGTGGCTTGATAGGAGCTTGGACAGTACCTCGACTGAGGCGTGCCCACCGACTGGTCCGGGTGGTTCCCCTACGAAGAGAGGAGACCGGGACCATGGTGGTAGTTGGAGTCGACGCGCACAAGCGAACCCACACGTTGGTGGCGGTGGACGGGAACGGGAGGGAGTTGGGCCACGTCACGGTGCGGGCAACCTCGGCTGGTCATCTGGAGGGGGTCAAGTGGGTGGCCCAGTTCGGCGGAGAGCGGATGTGGGCGATCGAGGACTGTCGGAACATGTCCCGCCGTCTCGAGTCAGAGCTGCTGACGGCCGGCGAGACGGTGATCCGGGTGCCAACCAAGATGATGGCCGGCACCCGCAAAAGTGCCCGGGAGTCAGGCAAGTCGGATCCGATCGATGCGGCCTCGGTGGCCCGGGCGGCACTGCGGGAGCCGGATCTGCCCCGAGCCCACCTCGACGGTCCGGCCCGGGAAGTGAAACTGTTGATCGACTATCGGGAATCGTTGGTGCGGGAGCGTACCGCCGCCCAGAACCGGCTCCGGTGGCGGCTCCACGAGCTCGAACCCGAGTTCGATCCTCCCTCTGGGTCCCTCAGCCGCTACCGGACCCTCGACCAGACCTTGGCGGTGCTGGAGAGCCACACCGGGCTGATCGCTGATCTGGCCCGTCGAGAGGTGGCCCGGATCCGGGACATCACCCGAGAAGCCAACCGGCTCGAACACCAGATCCGGGACCTCGTCACCCAAGTAGCCCCCTCGTTGCTGCAACTCCCCGGCTGCGGTGCCCTGTCGGCTGCCAAGCTGGTCGGGGAAACCGCCGGCATCGAACGGTTCCGTTCCCGAGACGCCTTCGCGATGTGGACCGGGGTCGCCCCCATCCCGGTTTGGTCCGGGAACCCCCACAAGTACCGGCTCAACCGGGGCGGCAACCGACAAGCCAACGCTGCCCTGTACCGCATCGCCATCACCCAACTCCG
>JAOTUY010000068.1 GCA_029863625.1 Acidimicrobiia bacterium | reverse complement strand
CGCCTCTGCGGCGGCCGCGATCACTTCCGCACGCCCGAAAGTCGATGCCTGAGCGGTAATCCCCTCGGCCGACGCCATACGATCGAATACCGGTTCGGGCTCAGGCACTTCGACCTCACGCCCCTGCTCAAGCAACGCGACCACTGACACTGGGGTCAGTCCAACCTCAGCGCCCCGATCCAGCCACGAAGGCATTAGAGCGTCGACCGCGTGTTCTTGTTTGGGGGTGCGGGTTGCCAGGGTGGCGGTTTCGTTGGCGGCTGGGGTGTCGGCAAAGCCGTGCGAGTCACGCCACTCCTCGATCTCTTGGCGTCGCTGAGAGAATGCTGTGATCTGGTCGCGGGTGAAGCCGTCGATGTCGGCCATCCCGTTGCGGACGGGCTGCCAGCGAACACCGAGACGTTCGGTCAACCGGGCCCTGAGTTCGGCTTCGTGGAGGTATCCGGCGTCGAGCTGGTGCCGGTACAAGAGTCGGCCGTCGATGGCCCGCCAGACGCCGTCGACGCCCTGGACCCGGTTGCCGACGACGACGTGGGTGTGGAGCTGCGGGTCGTCGCTGCGGCTGGTGAACTCGGTGAACCAGGCGGCCAAGTACCCCGTGGTCCGAATCGGCCAAGTCTCCACTCGAAAGTGGGTCGTCCCGTCCTCATCGAGGATCGGCTTGCCTCCGCGATCGGTGACGGGCACCCGGGATGCACCGCGGGTCGAGGACGCCACCGACTCCAGGTAGGCGACCGCCTCGGCGGTGGCTTCCTCGAACGCCTCGATGACGTGCCTGCGGATCTCATCGTCCCCGAATGCCCACAGCAGCGACACCGACTTATCTGCCGAGAACGTCAGATCCCACGCGGCGACCCCGTCCTTGCGAAGCTGCCGGCCCAACTGCTCCCCCGTCGCGGGGTGCTGTCCATCGAACAGGCGTACCAGACCCTCGGCCGACACGGTTCCTGTCAGGCCTTGTTCGGCGGCGCCAGTGCCGTGCCAGCGACCGGTGGCGTTTCCACCTCGCAGGTAGTAGTCCTCGCGGGGCGAGATCTCGCTCGTCTTGCGCAGGTAGTAGTCCTTGCGGGCCTTGGCAAGACTCAGCATTCGGACCCTCCAAAACGGCCAGCCGGGAGACCCCGGGCAACTTGTTGCACGTGCGTGTGGTGCTGAGGGGGTTTGGATGAGAAGCGGGTGACAGGGCTGATTGAGTCGTCGGTCGGGGTGACCTGTCGGTAGTGGCGGTTCGACATTGGGTTCCTTCCTTCGATCTGGTTCATGTGGTCGATCGTGGAGGAGGACCCTGTCATTCCGTGATCATTTGGACTGCTCGAGAAGAGGATCTTCAGATGGCCCGAGTGAACGGTGTCCGGGCCGGCTCCCGCACGCGCAGTCGTTCCAGAACTGACGACCGCTCCAGGCGACTCCGCCTGGAGCCCTGTAAACGCTGGCGTTATCGCGGAGTTCGGATCGCCGACCCGCACTCGGACAGGCCGGCCAATCTGAGTTGGAAGGTTCTTGACAGGGCTACTGACACTCTGCTGACAGGGTCAAGGCGCACGATCGAGGGGTGGAATCAGCAGAAAAGACCACCAACCGAAGCGACGCCGTTGAGCGACTCCACGAACAGCTGCAGGACTCGCTCCAAGAACTCGTCACCTCAGAGGACTGGCAGCGTGCCCTGGCCGTCGCCGCTCGCTTCCACGATTACTCCTTCGCCAACACACGACTGATCTGGGCCCAGTCCCTGGCTCGCGGTTTCACCCCGAGTCGGGTGGCCGGCTACCGGGCTTGGCAGGAACTCGAGCGGCACGTGCGACGCGGCGAACGGGGACTGCAGATCCTCGCCCCCGTCATCCGCAACATCACGCCCGAGAATGGTGAAGAGGAGGAACGGCGAGTTGTGGGGTTCCGAGTCGTCCACGTCTTCGACATAGCCCAAACCGACGGCGAACCCCTCCCCGAAGTGCCGGCGGCTCTCGTTGAAGGGGATCTCCCCTCCCACTGGGAACAGGTCAGCGGGCTCATCACCGAGGCCGGGTTCGAGCTGCAGGTCGCCGACCTCGACCGACTCGGCGAAGCCAATGGCATCACCGACTGGCAGCACCGAGACGTGGTGGTACGTGCCAGTCTCCCAGGGGCGCAACGGTTCAAGACTGCAGTGCACGAACTTGCGCATGTCCGGTTGCACGAACCGACCTCGGACGGCAGACCGTCTTGTCGGGGGATCGTCGAGGTGGAAGCCGAGTCGGTGGCGTACATGGTGTGCGCAGCACTTGGGATCAACAGCGCCGGCTACAGCCTCCCCTACGTGGCGTCATGGAGCGGAGGCGACATCACAAGGGTGTCTGCTACCGCCAATCGAGTGATCGGCTGTGCCCGCCAGGTCCTCACCCAGCTCGAGCAGGAACGCCGACTCGAACGCGAGCCCACCGCCGCCAATCCCCGCATCGAGGCCCGAGAGCGGGAGACCGCGGCGCCGCCGCTGGCATCGAAAGCAAGATCGGATCTCGAGACGGTCGTCAGCGCCGCAACCGCGTTCTACCAAGGCCACCTCCGAGAGCCGGCGGGAGCAGAGGCACTCGAGTACCTACGAGGCCGGGGCATCGACCGAGAGGCGATCGATCGCTGGCAACTGGGCTACGCACCCGCCGCCTGGGAGGCCCTGACGGCGGCACTCCGCCAAGAAGGCCTCAGCGACGACCTGCTCCTCGAGGCCGGCGTTGCCGGCCGGTCACGCCACGGGCGCCTCTACGACCGGATGCGCAGCCGAGTGATCTTCCCCATAAACGATGGGCACGGTGCGCCCAGAGGCTTCGCCGGTCGGCTCCTGTCGGGTGACGGACCCAAATACCTCAACACCGCCGAGACCGAGCTATACCAGAAGCGGTCCCTGCTCTACGGCCTCCACCTCGCCCATCAACCGATCCTCGATGCCGGCAAGGCGGTGGTAGTCGAGGGCTACACAGACGCCGTCGCCGCCCACCAAGCGGGCCTCACCAACGTCGTCGCCACCGGGGGAACCGCGCTGACCGAGGAGCACCTGAAGACACTTGCGAGAACCACAAGCAACGTCACGCTTGCGTTCGACAGCGATCATGCCGGTCTCCAGGCAGCGGAGCGCGCAGCGGACCTGGACCGCGCCCACCACGGCATCCGGCTCCACATCGCCAGGCTGCCGGAGGGATACGACCCTGCAGACCTGCTCGCAAACGGCAGAAGACACTCGCTTGAAGAAGCCATCGCCAACGCCGCTCCCCTAGAGCACCACCTGATCGATCAGATTGTCGAGCAACACAGGCTCGACGAGCCCGAAGCCATGGCCCAGGCAATCCGTGCCGCCAGATCCGTCCTGAGCTCAGCAACTGACATCGAAGTTCGCACAAAAGCGACCGAGTACTTGGCGACGAGCGTCGGTCGAGACGTCGCGGTTGTTGCCGCATACCTCAAAGACACAAAGCCGCATCGAGACCTGGATCGACAACGAGGAACCGGGAGAAGCCTCGCATGATCTGCGGAGGCACCGCCGTGAGTGGTCAGCCGGAGTCCCGAAGAGCACGCCGAGGTGCCTGATAGGGGTGTAGGGGCGTTGCGGAAGGTAGTTCCGTAGCTTTGTGAGAGGCCCGGTGGGTCTGGCTCTCGAGGTGCCTTCCACCTGCGGGTTGGCTTTCGAACGAGACGCCGCACCTTCCGGGATCTCTTGCTGGCGGTGTGGCTCGAAACAGGCGTGGCACCGTTATCCGTATTAGGAGTGCCCACCGCCAGAACCCGCCGACCTTCGAGACACGAGGAGGTGTGTGATGTCGGTGATTATCGGAATCGACCCCCACAAAGGAACCCATGCCGCAGCCGCGGTCGACAGCGGTGAGGAGGTGATCGGCGAGCTCGAGGTTCGAGCAACCAAACGCCAGAGCAGAGAATTGTTGGCGTGGGCGCAGCGGTTCCCGGCGCGGCGGTGGGCGATCGAGTCCGCCAACGGGCACGGCTACCTGCTGGCCCAACAACTGGTCGCTGCCGGTGAGCAGGTGGTTGATGTGCCCTCGACGCAGGCGGCCCGGGTGCGGGTGTTGGACTCGACCCGGTCGCAGAAAAACGACCGCAACGACGCCCGCTCGGTCGCCATCGTGGCGCTCCGCCAATCGGGACTCAACGCAGTGACCGCCGAGGATCACGTAGCCGTGCTGCGGATGCTGGCAATGCGCCACAAACAACTCTCGAGTCTCAAGACCCAAGCCGCGGCGAGGCTCCACGCCGTGCTGGCAACGTTGATCCCTGGCGGGCTAAACAGCGAAATGACCCCCCAACAAAGCCTCCGCGCTGCTGCGGAGGGTCCGGCCCGCCACCATGGTCGAGACCGAACGCAAACGCATCGCCCACCAGCACCTCGGAGAGGTGCGCAGACTCAACAAGGAACGCACGGCCTCCAAGGCTCGCCTCGCCGTAGCGGTGGAAGCATCCGGGACGTCGCTGACCGAGATCTACGGAGTAGGTCCGGTCGTCGCGGCGTTGTTGATCGGCCACAGCGGCGACATGGCCCGATTCCCCACCCGGCATCACTACGCCGCCTACAACGGCACCGCCCCCATCGAAGCCTCATCCGGAGCACGCAAACGGCATCGGCTCAACCCAAGGGGCAACCGGATGCTGAATCACGCCATCCACACCATCGTCATCTGCCAGCTCCGCCACCCCCACACCGAAGGCCGCGCCTTCTACGAACGCAAACGCCAAGAGGGCAAAACACCCAAAGAAGCCATCAGGGCACTGAAGCGGCGCCTCTCCGACGTCGTCTACCGCCAGCTCATCGCCGACCAAAAGCGTTAGGGCCCGAGGGGCACCCAGGAACGTCTCAGTAGCGTGCGTGACCGGCGTTGCATCCTGAAGCGCCGGCTCTTCCGCGCAGCCACCCCGGGCCACCCCCAGCCTACGCCCACCCCACCAAACTCGCCCACCTCAGCGAGGCGTCCCCACGCGCCCCGATACCCCCCTGACAACCAAACAGGCATCGTTCGAGGACGAGTGGAAGATTGGAGCGTTATGGCGCATAGTTGCTGACCTGGGCGGCTCGCGCTCCGGCTCCAGCGAGCTGACGAGTCGGGCCTCAGGCAATGGCCAACCGGTCTCTGGGTCTTGTTGAATAGTTGAGCTGCAGGCCCGGTGTCGGTCCCCTCGTTGTGGCAGATGAGCGAAAGCGGCTCTCCGTGACCTGACAACTCAGGTCTTTCCACCTCGTTGATGACACCTGGCGGACCTGGTGGTGGCTTGGGCATGGGTCGTTGGCGGTTGACGGCACGAACTTCGCTTGAGCGTGTTTCTCCCGAGGGCGCTTGTCATGGACGATGCTTCAGACGGCCCCCACACCCAACCGCGACCACGCTGGACCCCCATCTCAGTTGCGGTGGAGCGCGAGCCCGGCTGCGACCAGCGCCCGCAAGGCGGGGTTGGCAGCATCTTCTGTGGCGCGCACCTTGACGTGGCGGAGCCCTTTGCCGGTGCCCTCGAGCAGCCCTTCCGGATCGTTGAGTAACGCCCCTTGGTAGAGGCCGAGGTTGACGTATGCGCGGAGCGGCATGATGTAGGCGTAGCCGTCGGTCATCTTTCTCGGACCCACACCGTAGGTTGCGGCGTTGTCTCCAAGGCGCACCGTCTCTACGGCGTCTGGGTCAACTTCGAGGATCATCTTCCGTAGCCGCCGGGCGATGGACGCCAGCTTCGGATCGATGTCCGCCACCAGCTCCTCGAAGTTGGATTGCGCCGCTCGGGGAATCGTTGCCACCCCTCAAGAGTACTATCTCAGTAACTTTGGGATTCAATGATGCGCGACTCGCCGGCAGGCGGAGTTGCCTGTGTTAGCGTGTTGACACCTAGATTGTCTAGGTATATCGTTTCGGGGATGGAAGCTTCGACCCGCGGTCATCTGGAACTACTGATTCTGGCGGTGCTGGCGACCGGGCCGGCTCATGGTTACGCCCAGATCGAGGCTCTGCGCGCCCGTAGCCTGGGCACTTTCGATCTGGCCGAAGGCACCCTATATCCCGCCTTACACAAGCTCGAACGGGAAGGTCTCATCCGCAGCCACTGGGATAAGGTCGCCGGCCGGAAGAGGCGGACCTACGAGCTCACGGCTACCGGACGGCGGGCGCTGGCTGATGGCCGGCAGCGTTGGCAGTCGGTCCGCAAAGCCATCGACGCAATATTGGGGGAGGCGGCATGGGCATCGACGTTCGGATAGGCCGCTACCTCGACGAGCTTGACCGGGGACTGCGACCGTTGGGACGCCGGAGGCGGGCACGGATCGTGGCGGAGGCTCGCGATCATTTGCTTGAACTGGCCACCGACGATGAAGCCGGTGCCGTTGATCGATTCGGTTCGATCGAGACGGTTGTGGCCGCCCATTTGGTGGCCGCCGGCCGGCGGGCGCCGCGGCGTTCGATCATCGCGTTCGGCCTCGCTGGTCTGGCCTATGGCGCCGTACAAGCGGTCGGCTCACCGGCTACCTTCGGGTTGTTCCCCCCTGGACCATGGCCCAACGACGTGCCACCGCAGTATCTCGCTTGGAAGGTTGATCTGGCCGGCGCCCTCGTTGGGGTTGCCTTCCTCATCGGGCTGGCCGCTATCGCCGTGTGGGTGACGCGACGGCGGGATCCGCTCGACCGTCAGACATTGGCGGCCTACTTGGCTCTCACCGGGTCGGTGGTGTTCGCCGCCAGTTGGCCCTTCGAGACGATATTCCTGTTCCAGCGAGCCGAGGCAGTGGCCGGGTCGCCCCCGGCAGCGGTAGTTGGGATGGTGTGCGTGGCCTTGGCCTTGTGCCATGTGGCCGCCCTCGGTGTGGCTAGCCGAGCCCTACGCATCGTCCGGGCGGCCAGCGCGGACACAGTGGCTTCCTGATCGCTGGCCATTCCATCCGCCGACTCCGCAAGCCTGGACATCCGGTGCGAATTGAAGTCGTGAGCAGGTCGCTTGACACCCGGAGCGCCGGGCGCCGAGGTCCGCCGATGCCGAGACGAGCCTGGCCAGATTGGCGTCATCGGTGGAGGGACAGATGTCGACATCGATCGTGGCATGCCCGGTGTCGTGGAGCCGGGCCGCCATGCCCCCGATGATCACGAACTGCACACCGTGGTCGATGAGCACACCACAGATGGCTGCCACGTGCTTCATCTCTCAGCTCAGGCGGCATCGCTGGCCAGCCGGTAGCCCTGTGCTCTCAGCCGCTCCCTGGCTGCGTCGTCCAGAGTCAGCTCCCACTCGGCGAGCACCGCATCGTGGTTGTCGAGGTCGGCCAGCTCCAGCCGCAACTCCAGCCCTGCTCGGCCCAACAACCTCAACAGGGTCGGCAACGTCGGCTGACGACGCCCTGACCGGTCAGGGGTCTTGTTGAATAATTAGGCATCAGCTTGATACGGTGAACTGGTCGGCAATGGAGGGTTCATGGCCGGTTGGCCAACGTTTGCACAGGATGCTCCTGAGATGGCGAAAGGCGCCAAGGAGCTGTTCTACCAATACGGGATCGGCCTGGGTTTCCTTGCCACGGTCCGTTCCGACGGAGGGCCACGGCTCCACCCGATCTGTCCCGTCATCACCGATCAGGGCTTTTACGCTTTCTTGGTTCCATCCCCCAAACGAAAGGATCTGGATCGAGATGGCCGCTTTGCCCTTCACGCCTTCGCTCCCAAAGACGTCGACGACGAGTGCTACCTGACCGGCACGGTAAGGGCGATCGATGATCCCGAGACTCGAATCCTCGTTGCCGAGGCGTATCACCATGACCCGCGACCCGAAGAGGCTCTCTACGAGTTCAACATCGCCCGATGCATGATTGCCCGATACAAGCATCGAGGTGATTGGCCTCCAACGTACTCGACTTGGGTCGATCCCGACTCCCGGACACACTGACTGCTCGCCGGTCGAACGCTACGACCACATCAATGCCGCCCACGAACGTGCGCACCTCGCACAGATCGACAGTGCCCCAGCCAATCTCTTCGCCACTCCCTCCGTTCGGGAACCGGCATTATCCCGGACGCATCCGTATCTCACTATGAGTGGCTGACTCAGAGGGAAGTTGCGGAGTTCACCCTGCATGACGCCGGCGCCGTCTTCGGGATTCCTGTTCGTAGAGCTCGATGGTCTCGGGGTCGAGGAAGCTGGATGCGTCGGGGCCTTCGTCAGCGTCGACGACTGCCAGCAGCTCCGAATAGACGGCCTCAAAGGCGACCTGATTGCCCTCGGCGGCTGCTGCTCGCATGAGGTTGCGGTAACACTCCTCGCACGCTCCGGTGGCAACGAGCCCTTTTCTGGCGGCCCAGGTCGCCTCTGCAGGATCATCGTTGGCGAGGGCGTTTTGAGCGAGGCGGTGCGCGGCGTTGTCAATGGCGACGATGGCGTGTGTGATGATCCCATTGGTGTGTGCCCAGATGTAGGCGTTGCCTGCTGCGGTGAATGGCGTTCCTTCGACTAGTTCGAGCGCGGCCCGCAACTGGTGCGCTTGGTCGGCGCCTGACGTTCGGTCGGCTTGGCGTATGTGTCCGGTGAACTTCTCGATGTCGCTGTGGAGGTGTGGGCTGATGCGGTAGATCCCGTCGGCGACGTAGGGAAGGTAGGGCTCGCCGTCGGGGCCGAGTCCGAGGGTGGTGCGGGCACGGTAGGTGTGTCGGTTGAGCCGTTGGTAGTCGGGTCGTTGTTCCGGCCACAGTGCTTCCATCAGGGTGTCGGCTTCGACGCCACCGCGGTGGAAGGTGAGGTAGGCGACCAGTTCGGTGCATCTGCGGAGCGCGAAGCGGCCGTCGATCCCCTCGACTCTCAGGGTGCCGAGCACCTTCATCTCGGGGACTTGGGCTGGGGGCTTCTCGCCGGCCGTCTCTTCCTCTGCGAACAATGTCGGTTCGATGGTTTGCTCTATCGACGTGGGAACGTCGTCGACGGCTTCGTTGAGCAGGAGCGGGTCGGTGGTGAGTTCGGGTGGTAGGCCGTCGAGGTCTTTGGCGGCGGTGACGAGCTCGACCACCGCGGTTTGTTCGGTCGGAGTGAGGTTGCGACGGGCGTACGTCTGGCCGAGTGGATCGACTCGCACGGTGTCGTCTTCGACGTGGAGTCGCCACCGGTCCCCGGTCGGGTAGCCGACGACTGCGGCGACGCCTCGACCGGCGTGGGCGGCGATGAGAAGTCTGTTCGCTTCGTCGGTGGCGTCGGCTGTGGGGTGGAAGACGACGATCGGGTCCCAGGTATCGCCGCCTACCGACGAGATCCGACCCTGCAGAGGGGATGGGGATGCGACCCGGGCCACGGCTGCAGCTTTGGCTGCGAGCGTGGGCAGGATCTCGCTGAGGTTGTCGACTGCATGTATGCGCTCCAAGTGGTTGAGGTCCGTCCCGAATCCGATGCAGATGATCTGGAGTTCGTCGGCGATGGGGCTGGCGGCGAGCTCGGTGGCCATCGTGTAGCAGGTGGCTATGACGTCGTCGGGGTTGCCGGTTATCTGGATGGCTCCGAGGTATTCGAGGTCGAGGAGGAGCTGGGTGTGGTCTCCGTGTCCGACGGTGACGAGCGCCGGATAGGGCGCAGGCACACAGTCGGCCCGCTCGCGGAGCCTGTCGATGTCGGTGTCGGTGGGAATGGTCCAGCTGCGTCCGTCGTCGCCGATGCGCCATCCGGGGGGTGGTTCTTGGTGCGGGGTCCACAAGAGCACCCGCAGTATGTCGGGGGTGAGGTGGGCGCCGACGACTTGTGGTGGCGGGATGTGGGAGGCGATGACGTCTCGGGCCATGGCGCGTAGGGCGAGGTCGAGGAACTCGGTGGCGGTGGGGGCGGCGGCACTTCGGATCATTGTCTCGGCTGCGCCAGCCTCCGAGGGCGGGGGTGTGGGGATGGTGCCGGGTCGGCGGTGCCTCAGCTGTGCCGTTCGGAGCCGGCGGAGGAGGGCGACGATCCCGGCTGCGAGGATTCCGAGGCCTGCGAGGGTGCTGGCGATGGGGAACAGCTCGCCGGCGAGACTCCCGTCGTCTGTGTCTTCGGCAGCGTCGGTTCGATCCGGCTGAGTGTTTGGCTCGGGCGGCGCGTGGCGATTGGTGGGGTCGGTTGGAGTCGGCGCATCGGCGTTCGGGGTGGGCAACGTGGTTGCGGATGGGAGATCGGGCGGAAGGGTGGTCGGGGCGGTTTCTGGCTCGTCTGGAGGTGAAGGTGCGGTCCCGGGCGGGGCGGGGACTTCGAGGACGGTGTCGGGTTCGACGGGGTTGTGGGGGTCGCTGGGGATGGCCGGCAGGAGGAATCTCTGGCCGGGGTGGATGAGGTTCGGGTCGTGAGGTGGCGCAAGCCGGTCCCGGTTGACATCGACGAGGGTGTTCCAGTAGCGGGTGGTTTCTGTGGTGGTGGGGGTTCGGTCCCATGCGTCAGAAAGGGCCGTCTCAGCGATGCTCCAGAAGCTGTCACCCGCTTCGACAGTGGCCTCGGCGACTCCCTGCTCGTCAGAATCCACCACAGTTGGCTCGGCTGACTCGGCCTGGGAGTCGGTGGGGATGGGGGGCAGTTCGAATCGTTGGTCCGGGTAGACCAGGTCGGGGTCGTACGGTGGTACCAGGTGATGTCGATTGGTGTCGACGAGGCGCCGCCAATACTCGGATGTCTCGGACTCAGTGGGTGGACGCCCCCACGCGGTGGCGAGGGTGGTCTCGGCAATCCTCCAGAAGTTGTCTCCTGGTTCCACGGTGACCACGCCGGCGGCCTCATCCGCATCGTCTTCGTTGGGAGTGCTTGCGTCGTTCGGCAGCACGAGCAGCCAGCCGGGGGTGAGATCATTTGTGGTCTCGGTGAAGCTGTGGCCATCGGGCATGGTCCGTCCTTCATTGAGTGCCCGGATCTCCTTCCATCGTCGACCGTCTCCGAGGGTGGTCTCGGCGATGCTCCATAGCGTGTCGTGGCGCATGACCTGGTATGTGGGTCGGTGAGATTCGGCCTTTTGCGGCTGGCTGGACTCCGCCCATCCGGGCCTCGATGTCTCTTGACCCAGGTCCACAGCCGGATGGTTAGACGCCAGAGTGAACTCGGCTGGAAGCGGAGTCGCCGTGGCTGGGATCGCGCGGAGCGGACCGAGGGTGGCGGCGGCGAGCGTGATGGCAGCGACGAGCTGGGCGACCGCTGGCTGCAGTCCTGGTAGGACGGGGATGCGGCGGGCGGTTCTGCCGCGGACGGCGGCAATGGATTCGGCCATCAATACGGTAATGAGCTGGACCCAGACGATCCAGACGACTACGGCCAAGGCGTTGATGAGGAGTTGAGGGTCGATCCCGCTTCGGAAGGCGAGCTGGATCTGGTCGAGGGTTGGAAGGCTGGTGGGCAGTGGCCATCCCACATATGCGACCAAACCGGTGGGAACTCCAATCACGAATGCGATCACGATGATGAGGGCCCCGACGCCGCGGATCATGTTGTTCAGGTGTCGCATCATGGCTCCTGGGTGATGGCGCCTGCGGTCTCCGTAGCCGTAACGGTGATTGGTCCCGTGGGAAGCAGGACGGGATCGACGGTGAGCTCGACGCTGACGGTGATGGTGTCGCCGATCACAGTGATCTCAGTGGCGGTGTGCCCCAGGGATGTCAGGTATTGGTCGACTCGATCGGCTGCATCAGCGGAAAGGAGGGTCAGGTCGCCGGTTGTGCGGAGGGTGTCGAGGTCGACGGCTTGGGCGCCCGCGCGGGCAGCGTTGTCAGCCAATTGGCTCGCCTCTCTGAGGGCGTTGACCTTGCGGCCACCGTCGATGGCGAGCCCTGCCGCCATGAGGAGGGCGAGGGCGATGACTGCCAGGAAAGTGGAGACCGCTCCGCGCTCATTCATGGGCTGCTCCCGGAATTGGCCCGGTACGTGTCGATGACCTCAATCGCGGTGGAGGTGAAGGTGCGGTTGCCGGGGACGGCGAGCATGGCGATGTCGGCGAATGCCGCCTCGCAGCTAATGGTGACGGCGACTTGACCGCCGGCGGCGAAGTCGGAGGTGTCGACGGACACGTCGAGGTTCCGGCATGCCACAGCACCTTCTGCGATGTTGGCGGCAGCCGTGTTGGTGCCCGCCTCGAGGGCGGCTTGTGGGGTGGCGACCAGGGAGGCGGCTCGGGCGGCTTCGTGGGCGGCGTTGGCGACATCACCTTCGGCCTGGGCGACCCGCCCGGCGAACACAACCAGGAGCATGAACCCGATGAGCACAGGGGTGAGCACGGCCAGCTCGGTGGAGACGGCTCCTCGCTGGTCACGGCGGATGCGGGTCATCGGTCTGGCTCCGGGATGAATCGTTCGATCGGACCGGCTGCGCGGGCGGTGACCTGCCAGTCGAATCCGGGGAGGAGTCGGGGCGCGCGCCCGGTCACCTCGACGCTGACGGTCTCAGTGGTTCGGGTGACGGTCACCTGTGGTTCGGTCATGTTGCCGGCGGCATCGAGGAACCATTCGGCGGCTCGGATCCCATCTTCTTCGGTGGCGGTGGCGACCTGGGCGGCGTCGACTGCCTCTCGGGCCGCGGCATCGGCGATCTGATCGGCGTGCCACCACAACGCAATCTGGAATGGGACCAGGACGAGCGCGATCAGCACCGGCATGATCACAGCCAGTTCGGTGGACGTGAGGCCGTCCTCGGCCTTTCCTCGTCTGTTCGGCGCTCTCACGACCTCTCCCCCACGGCCTTTCAGGGGGTCGGTACGTTGTCGGGGATGGCCTCGGCGTTGGATCGCATCTTGGCGATCAAGATGATTCCGGCGGCGACGGCGATGGTGACGAGGACTCCGGTGAGGACGGCTGCCTCGGTTGACATCGCTCCTCTCTCGTCCCGAACCTGGACTCCGAGTCTGCTGAGGCCGACTTCGATCAGCAGGCGGGTGTAGTCGATGTAGGCGGTCATATCAGTCGCTCCTTCCGTAGCGGGTCGTTTGATCTCGCCGAGGGTGCTGGATTCGTTTCGTAGGTGTCATGGGACTGTCCCCGGCGTGGAGATCGCTTGGACGACGCCGAAGCCGATGAAGAGAATCATGCCGACAACCAGGGTGACGACGGGCAGGAGCATCTTCTCGGTGGCGGCTTCGGCTTGGGCTTCGATGGCGGCGGTCTGACCGTTGCGCATGGAATCTGCTTTGGCGGCGAGAGACGCCCGGATGCGGGCTCCCTGATCGCCTGCCAGGTGAGCCGATGCGGCGAGTTCGCGGAGCTCGTCGACGCCGAGTTCGGTTCCGAGATCGTCGAAGACCTCCCACGGGGTGCGGTTGGTGAGGCGAGCTTTGCGCAAGGCAGATCGGATCTCGGCGAAGGCCCACCCATCTCCGAGGTCGGCGGAAGTTTGAAGGGCGGTCTCGAGTCCGCCGCCGCCGGCCAGGATGATGGTGACGAGGTCCAGGTAGGCGGACAGGGAGTGGCGGAAGTCGCGGCGGCGACGTTCTATCCGCTCCGACAACCCGAGATCCGGCCACACGAAGCCACCGATGC
>JAOTUY010000001.1 GCA_029863625.1 Acidimicrobiia bacterium | reverse complement strand
GCCGGTGGCCATACGCCGGCATTGGCGACCACTACATCGACTCGACCCAGCGTTTCCAACGCTTGCGGGATCAAATCATCCGCTTCCGTCTCCACTCGCAGGTCGGCACCGATGGCAACACCGCCAACTTCTGAGGCGAGGAGTTCGGCGCCCTGGCCGGAAGTCCGGTAATGGACGGCCACCCGGGCGCCCTCGGCGGCAAAGGCCCTAACAACCGCTCGTCCGATGCCACCAGCGCCACCGGTGACGACGACTCCTTTACCGGCCAATTCTGTGTCCATGCACGAGAACTTAGTGCCGTTTTCGTTGGACGCTATCAGTCGTCGTAAAGGACATCCCGCTGGATTTGGGCAAATGCTTGATTGAGCTCGCGCACGTCAACGGGATTCAGCCTGCGCTCGAGCCGAATCCCGGCAGTGCTGCGAATGATCTCGCGCACTCCCCAGACCATCGCACCGGCCAAACCGAGAACTGCTCCGATACCCAGGATCGACAGAAACCACACCATGCAATGGGATCGGCTCGCGAAGGCATGGACTTGAGGGGCGGCCGTCTTTTTTGCAGAGCCAAGGCCGGTGTAGGGTACTCAACTCATGCTCGTCGACTACTCCTTGATCACCGCCGCCGCCATCAAAGAGGCGGTTGACAATGCTATCGCCGAGGCCGAAAAGGTCATCGCCTCCCTGGTAGCCGTCTCTGAATCGCGCACATTCGAGAATACAATTCGCCCTCTCGAGGAGATCTCGATTGCGCTACAAGATGCCTACGGGCGAGGTCCTTTTCTCGGCAACGTTCACCCGGACGAAGAAGCCCGGGAGATTGCCAGGGAGGCAGAGGAACGGCTCGAGAAATGGCAGATTGAGCTCATCTTCCGCCCGGATCTGTTCAAAGCAGTCAAGGACTTCTCGAATACGGATGAAGCCGCAGTCCTCGCGGGCGAAGCGAAACGCTTGTTGGTCTTCCTGCTACGAGACTTCCGACGAGCAGGCCATGAGCTTTCTTCCGACGACCGGGCTGAAGTCCAGCGACTCCGCGAGCGCCTCGTTGAGCTCGAGGTCGCCTTTCAGCGCAATATTGCGGAATACGAGGACTATCTCGAGGTAACCCCGGAGGATCTAGTAGGCCTGCCCGACGATTTTGTCGACCGGCTGGAGGCAGGCAACGACGGCACCCTGCGAGTGAGCATGGCCTACCCACACGTGATCCCCTTCATGGAGCAGGCCCAGCGACGCGACTTGCGAGAGGCCCTCTCTTTCAAATTCAGCAGCCGGGCCGTGGAAACCAACCGCCCCGTTCTGGAAGAGGCGGTTGGAGTGCGGGAGCGCATTGCGAAACTCTTCGGTCTGAACTCCTGGGCCCACTATCAGATGGAAGAGAAAATGGCGAAGCGCCCTGAAGCCGTCGAGGCCTTCTACGCCGAACTGATTCCGCCGCTCTCAGAAGAAGGAACAGCCGAGATCGCTACGATGGCCGAGATGCTGGCTGCTGATACCGGCTCACATCGTCTCCAGGCATGGGATTGGCGGTACTACGACACCCTGCTTCGCAAGCGAGACTACGGCGTCGACACCAACCAGGTCGCCGAGTACTTCAGACTCGAAGACGTCATTGCAGGAATGTTCGACCTCACCGCCGAGGTCTTCGGTCTTACCTACCAACCGGTTCCCGACGCCCGAGCCTGGCATGAAGAAGTGTTGCTGTACCAAATACTCGACAAGGCCGGCGGTCACCACCTCGCGTATTTCTACGCCGACCTGTTTCCCAGGGACGGCAAGTTCAGCCACGCCGCCGCCTTTCCTCTCTACCCGGGCCATCGTGAATCGGATGGCACGTATCTTCGCCCGGTTTCGGCCATCGTGGCCAATCTGACGAAGCCGACCGGAGACAAACCCTCCCTGTTGCAGCATGGAGAGGTCGAAACACTGTTCCATGAATTCGGCCACATCCTCCACATGTCACTCACCATGGCCAATTTCACACGTTTTTCCGGGGCCAATACCGAGTGGGACTTCGTCGAAGCACCCAGCCAGATCATGGAGGAGTGGTGCTGGCAACCCGAGGTGCTCCAGACCTTCGCCCGCCACTATGCGACCGGCGAGCCCATCCCTGAGGAGCTGGTCCGAGATCTCGTTAGAGCACGCCACCTCAATGTCGCCCTGAATACCCTGCGGCAGGTCTCCTTTGGTGTATTCGATATGGGTCTGCACGGACCAGGGGATCACAGCGACCTGGGCCTCATCCACGAACGGGCCGAGGCGGTCGGGCTACTCCCACCGCACCAAGGCACCTTCTTCCCGGCCAGCTTCGGTCATCTGCTGGGCGGGTACGACGCCGGGTACTACGGATACCTCTGGTCGAAAGTGTACGGATTGGACATGTTCAGTAGATTCGCGGATGAGGGCGTGACCAGTCCGGACGTCGGACGCAGGTACCGCAACGAGATTCTCGAACCCGGCGGTTCACTCGACGGCGACCAGCTGCTCCGCAACTTCTTGGGTCGGGAGCCTTCCAATGAGGCCTTCCTCCGCCACATCGGGATCAGCTGACGGTGACAGGTAGGGTTTCTCGTTTCTTAACCCTTCCGTAACGTTCCCGAAACCCTCATCTGGGATGCTGATGGCAGCGAATACCCCAGGACCGTTCAGAATAATAAAGTACATCCCCATAGTGGAAAATCTGAAGCCGTTGAGTTAAACTCATCCCCTCAGACCGAACACGGTTGCGGACCGGGAACAAACGATCGACCAAAGACGTTGAACCGATCCTGACGATAGACACCGAGGAGGCCATCCAATGGCTGACACACTCAAAGGAAACAAGCTTCGTGGCGGCGTCCGTCCGTCCCGAAAGTTCGGAGAAGGTCGCGTTTGCGCAGACCAGAACTGCAACACCTTTCTGTCTCAATACAACCGGCGCGAGCACTGCTTTGCCCACGCCCCGGTGCGGTTCCCCCGGGTGCGCGGACGGGTCGTAGCGGAAAGCACCTGAACCGAAATCGCCTTTTGGCGTCATCCGGAAACCCCTCCACAGAGTTTGACGCCGACCAGAGACCCCGGAAACCCTCCTCCGGGGTCTCGCTCTTTCTGTAGATCACCCCACCCCACCCCCGGTGGGGTGCTACCATAGGTTGCCTATGAAAGAGCAACACAAGCAAACAGCCCTCAACCGGCTCAAGACGGTGCGCGGCCACCTCGAAGGAGTCATCGGGATGGTCGAGGACGAGCGATATTGCCCCGACATCATGAAACAGGTCTCGGCGCTGCAGGCGTCGCTGGAGCGTGTCAATCGCATTCTTCTCCAGAACCACCTCGAGACTTGCGTCAATGAAGCGGTAGCAGAAGGCCGGGCTGCGGAGATTGTCGATGAACTGATGGAAACCATGAAGTACACGGCGGCGGTCACCGGGCCGATCGCCTCGAGGGAGGATTTATGACAACGCAAAGTATTTCGGTGCCGGACATTTCCTGCAACCACTGCAAGATGTCGATCGAAGGGGCCGTCGGCGCATTGAGCGGTGTCGACAAGGTCGAGGTTCACATCGAACCACGAACGGTAGACGTCGAATACGACGACCAGTCTGTGTCCATCGACGCCATCTACGCTGCAATTCAGGAACAGGGCTACGAAGTAGCCACAGCCTGAAAGCGGCCATGGCAGAAATCCTTACCGCCAAGCAGGCCGACGACGGCAGCCTCATCTTCGACGTGGAGGGCATGACCTGCGCCTCATGCGCGGTGCGGGTTGAGCGTGTCCTCAACAAGCAGGAGGGCGTCGAGTCGGCCGTCGTCAACTTCGCCGGGTCAGAAGCCCGGGTCCGGGGCGGCCCTGATCTCGATCTCAGCAGTATCACCAACGCGGTTGCCAAGATCGGCTATGAGATCCACCTCGTCGAAGAGGACGAGGAACGCAAGAGCGTCGTGGAACGCTACGACGAAGAAGTGGGGTTTCAGTGGCGGAATTTCCTGGCCGCCGCCCTACTCACCTTGCCCGTCATAATCCTCGCGATGACCGGACGGGACACCCGGTGGAGTCTCATCGTCCAATGGGCCCTGGTGACTCCGGTCGAGTTCATCTTCGGATGGCAGTTCCATCAGGCCGCACTCAAACGCATTCGCTCGTTCGGAGCGAACATGGATACGCTGGTTTCGATCGGGACCCTGGCGGCCTACAGCTACTCAGTCTGGGCATTCTTCCACTCCCAACCGGTGTTCTTTGAAACTGCCGGCACCATCATCACTCTGATTCTTCTTGGCCGGTTCTTCGAGGCACGAGCCAAAGGGCGGGCTTCGGCAGCCATCACCAAGCTTCTGGAACTGGGGGCCAAGCAGGCCAGGGTCCTGCGGAACGGAGAGCCGGTGATGGTCCCTATCGAAGAAGTACGGGTCGGCGACCTGATACTGATCAAACCGGGTGAGAAAGTGCCTACGGACGGAGCCATTGAAGACGGGCGCTCTTCGCTCGACGAAAGCATGCTGACGGGCGAGTCGGTGCCTATCGACAAGGGGCCGGGAGACGCCGTCTACGGAGCCACTATCAATCAACAAGGCTTGTTGACTATCCGGGCCAATCGGGTGGGTTCCGACACAGCCCTGGCTCAAATCGTGCATCTGGTCGAGGAAGCGCAAGCGTCCAAAGCACCCGTCCAGAAGCTGGCCGACCGCATCTCAGGGGTGTTCGTCCCGATTGTGCTGGTGATTGCCCTCGCAACCTTTGGAGCGTGGTACCTGATCGGCAGCGACTTCGCTCAAGCCTTGACTGCAGCCGTTGCTGTGCTGATCATCGCCTGTCCCTGCGCGCTCGGATTGGCCACCCCGACCGCCATCATGGTGGGTAGCGGGCGGGGAGCCGAGTTGGGCGTGATCTTCAAAGGCGCCGAGATCTTCGAGCGTTCGCGAGCCATCCAGACCATTCTGTTTGACAAGACCGGGACTCTCACCCGGGGCATGATGAGCCTGTCGGATATCCGGACCGACGAAAATGAGCGGCGCTTCCTCTATCTGGCCGGGACCATCGAAGCCGCCAGCGAACACCCGGTCGCCAGGGCGGTGGCGCTGGGAGCGGAGGAACGGGACATCGACCTAGGAGCTACTTCTGACTTCGAGAACTTCGCCGGCCTCGGCGTGCGCGGAACCGTCGACGGAGTCCAGGTGGTCGTGGGCAAAGCGAAGCTGCTGGCAGACCAGGGCTTGCTGATCCCGGACCGCTACCTCGACGAGGCGGCAAGGTTGGAGACCCGGGGCCAGACCGTGTTCTTGGTCGGCTGGGATGCCGAGGCTAGGGGTGTGCTGGCGGTGGCCGACACATTGCGCGCCACGGCCCGCCCGGCGGTCGCTGCTCTGAAAGACCTCGGTGTGGAGGTCGCCATGATCACCGGCGACAACCACCGAACGGCCGCGTCGATAGCTGCTGAGATCGGCATCGATCAATTCGTCGCCGAGGTCATGCCGGGCGAGAAAGCTGACCAGGTACGCCAGTTTCAAGAGCAGGGGAAGACGGTCGCTTTTGTCGGCGACGGGATCAATGATGCGCCGGCCTTGACCCAGGCCGACCTCGGTATGGCCGTGGGTACCGGTACCGACGTTGCCATCGAGGCGGGGGATGTCATCTTGATGTCGGGGGATCCGGTCCTGGCCGAAACGGCCATGAAGCTGGCCCGCGCCACCTTCCGGACGATCAAACAGAATCTGTTCTGGGCGTTCTTCTACAACGTGGCCATGATCCCGTTGGCCGCAGCAGGGTTGCTCAATCCGATGTTCGCTGCCGGGGCCATGGCCTTCTCGAGCGTCTCCGTGGTGACCAATAGTCTCCGCTTGAGAAGGTTCGGGCTGTAGCGATCGCGTTCTGGCGTGATTTTCAGGCGGCGCTACCCGCAGGTTTCTCACGCAAGAACGGGTCTCATTGCGGACCCAACCACACCGGTCTTCGCCTTCGTCGCTGTCACCTATTCCATCGTGCAACTACCCTGGTGAGTAATGGATGTCGTCGAGTGGGAAGAACGGCCCGAGCTCCGCAACCCTGTGGCCTTGGTCGCCTTCGAGGGATGGAACGACGCCGCCGATGCTGCGTCCGGAGCGATCGGGTACATCCTCGACCGGTTCGAGGATGTCGAACCCTTTGCGGTGATCTTGCCCGAGGAGTTCTTTGACTTCCAGATTCGCCGACCCGATGTTGAGATCGGTGACGGCGGCACCCGTGACATCACCTGGCCGGTGGTTGCTTTCTATGCCATCCCCCTTCCCGATCAGGATCGTGATCTGGTGCTCGTGCTCGGTGAGGAGCCCCACCACCGCTGGATAACGTTTACCAACCATGTCATCGAGGTACTCCAGTCGGTGGGGGTCGAAGAGGTGATAACCCTCGGCGCCTTCATCGGTCAGGTCGCCCACACGCTCCCGGTACCGATCATCGGAGTAGCCACCGACCCGGCCGTCGTCGAACGCCACGAGTTGTTGACCTCCGACTACGAGGGTCCCACCGGAATTACGGGCGTTCTCAACGTCTCCTGCGCCGAGGCCGGCATAAATGCAGTCAGCTTGTGGGCCGCCACACCGCACTACCTATCCGCCAACGAAAACCCCAAGGCAATGCTGGCCCTTCTCAGCAAGGCCACGCTCATCGCCGGCATAACACTCGATGCGACTGAATTGGCCGTCGAAGCAGGGGAGTTCGACTCGCGGGTCAACCAGGCTATTGACAACTCGAGCGACCTTTCCACCTATGTGCACCGACTCGAGGAGACCTCCGGCGAAGCTGTTCACCCGGCCCTCGCCGACCAACTCGTCGACGAGATTGAGCAGTTTCTCAAGGAAGGTGACTGACCGTGACACCCGACCAGCTGATCGAAGTCATTGAATGCTTCACCACCGCCGAGGCTGAACTGGCCCGCGCTCACCTCGCCGCGGAAGGAATCGAAGCCACGGTGGCCGCCGACGACGTAGGTGGTATGTACCCGGGTGTCTCGTTCGGAGGAATCCGGTTGCTCGTCCGGAGGGATGACCTGGATCTGGCCAAACAGATCCTCGAGGTCGAGTAGCTCCCCGCAATCGGATCTTCGATCCGGTGTCGGTGTTGGCGACAACCTGTATTCGCGAACGAACGGGCGCAAGACAGCACGCAGACTGTTGATTCTGCTGGTGAGCACAGGCGTACTCGGCGCCGGAAAGGCGCTTCGAGGAGCCGACGGCTACTTCTTGCGCTTGTGCCGGTTGGCCTTGAGGCGCTTCCGGTACTTGTGCTTGCTCATCTTCTTGCGCCGCTTCTTGACCAACGAGCCCATGCAAACCTCTGATAGACGGATTCGGAACCAACAGCTTGCCTGTTCTCCGGGTGAAGCGCAAACGCGCGATACGTCACGAAGCAGGAGAACCCGAATGTCCGAGCGCGTCAAACGACGCGTCGGCAAAAGCCAACAAGCGGTCCCGGTCGACCGGCCGGTTCTCATCGTCAGCTCGACGCGCAGCCAGTATCGCCCGCAGACCGCCGTAGAGCGGAATAGTCACCTCGAAGTCCGCAGCTCGTTGCTTATCAGGTTCGTAGCCATCAAGCAGATGACGCGTCTCGGCGGCGTTGCCCACCAGAAACCAGGCCAGGTCCCAGGCCGGGTCTCCGCTGCAACGGCCGCCGAACCCGACGAGGCCGGTGATCCGGCCTTTATCGACCAGCACATGGGCCGGGTCGAACGTACCGTGGAGAAGCTGGCCGACGGCGCCCAAGTCGTAATAGTCGGCGTGGTCGGCAAAGACTCGGTTGACGCGATCCACTCTCGCATCGTCAAACGCCCCACCCGACCGAAGAGCAGGTACTGCCAAATCAAGAACTCCAGTCAGAAAGTCAACCCAGGAGTCAAACTCTCCATGCACCTGAGCATTTCGAAGGTAGGTTGCTTCCTCGAGAAGCCCGAATCGGGGAATTCCAATCTCGTGCACAGCACGAATGGCCCATCCGGCTTCGCGGATGAGTCGGTAGCGTTCCTCCGGCTCAACGCTGATGTCGGCAAGCGAAACACCGGGGACCTTTTCGATGATGATGAAGTTGCGAGGATAGGTTTCTCGCCCAAGGTCAGTAGCAAGGACTCGTGGCGCCGGGGCCCCGAGCTCCCTAACACGCTGGTACGCCCACGCTTCTAAGACCACCCGGCGACGGCCGGCTTCTTGATCGGATTTGAAAAGAACCGTGCGCTCACCAAGCACGGCTTCGAACACTTCTTCTCCATAACCTGACCCCAGCTTCGTTACGTGTTCGGGCCGAACCCCTAGGTGGTGTTCTATTGATCTCGCAACAAACCCAGCCCCCGCGTCCATCCCATCACGCTACTCGCCAAACGAACGCAAGGAGTCCCGCTACTCGACCCCGTTGGCGGCGATGGCCGGGGTCAACACCGAACCTCGGTTGTCGAGTACAGATGCCAAGCTGAGAGCGATTTCCGGTCTTTGGGCCGCCCCGCTCAACGCCAAAACTGATGGGCCCGCCCCCGACCAACAGGCAAACAGGGCTCCCGCGTCACGGGCTGCGGTGATCAACTCGGCGGCCTGAGGGTTGAGCCCCGTTCTGGGCTCCTCGTGAATCTCGTCTCCGGCAGCCGCCGCCAATAGGGCGCGATCGGCCGTCCGGAGGCCCTGGACCAAGGCAACTGCTCGCTGGAGCGACCTGACCGCCACGTATCGAGAAACTGAGTCGGGCAGTGCGGCCCGTGCGTCACTGGTCAAGAGGACCGCCGTGGGAACTGCCAGTACCGGCAGTAGGTTGGGATGTAGAACCAACGGATATGCATCACCGGAGATGGTGACTGCCTGGAGCCCGCCGAAGACAGCCGCCGCCGCGTTATCTGCGTGACCTTCGAGACTTGAAACCAGATCAAAGACTCGGCGCGGGACCGGCTCTATGCCGGTAGCTCGCCACGCTGCCAGTGCTCCGGCTGCGTAGGCGGCAGCAGATGAGCCCAGTCCGCGAGCTACCGGAATCTCACTGCTGACCGTCAGGTGCAGGGGACGCTCAATACCGACTGCGCGCTGGGCTGCGGCCAGAACGGCATCCTGCGCGAGAGAATCTGGAGAATGCGCGCCCACGTGGTCGACCCGCCAATCGACCGAGAGTTCGGCCGTCACCGTACAGCGCAACTCGAGGGCCAGTGCCAGCGTGTCGAATCCAGCACCCAGGTTGGCTGAGGATGCCGGAGCCGTCGCCTCAGCCATCGGCTCTGGTCTGCAGCTCAACGAAGATATTCATCGCACCGGGCAGCACCTTCCGAATCTCAGTCTCGATAGTGTCGATAACCCTCTCTACCTCGTTGGAGGTCAGCCCGTCGGTGAGATCAACCTCGAGGTTGACCAGGATCTCTTCGGGTCCCATATGCATGGTAAGTAGCCGACCAACACTCTCAACTTCCGGCAACGACAGCACCGACATTCGTAACGCAGCTCGATCACGACGACCGGCCGCCTCGCCGACCAACAGTTGCTTGGTTTCGGTGGCCAACAGCATCGCCACGAACCCCAGCAGGATTCCGATGGCGATGGATGCCACCCCATCCCAGAGGTCATTGCCGGTTGCCTGGGCGATGGCTAATCCAATAATTGCGAAAACCAAACCCAGCATTGCTGCGCTGTCCTCCAATAGGACCACCAGCAGGGCGCTGTCTTTGGTCTCACGAATACTGCGCCAGATTCCCCGCGAGCCCCGGACAACGTTGAAGTGCTTGAACGCCACCCGGAACGAAAACCCCTCGATGACAAAGGCAACTCCCAGCACGATGTAGTTGGGTGCGAAGGTCGAGATCTCGTGGGGATGCTGAAGTGCCTCGATGCCCCGCTGCACGGCGAGCACCCCGCCGGCGACGAACAACATCACCGCCACCAAGAGACTCCAGAAGTAGACCTCCTTGCCACGCCCGAACGGGTGGCGGACCGTTGGGGCAGTTCGGGACACGCTGATGCCGCGCAACAGCAGCACCTGATTGCCTGAATCGGCGACCGAGTGGAAAGCCTCGGCGAGCATTGCCGCGCTTGAGGTCAGGAAAGCCGCAACGAACTTAGCTACGGCAATGAGCGAGTTACCGACGAGAGCGGCGAGAACCGCCGACTTTGATCCTTCTGCAGCCATGGTTGGTCAGTCTAAGAACCGAAGCCGCTTCGCTCGCAACTCATGCACTGAGCACCGCCCAGATGCGTCCTGAAGAAGTCGAACATAGACCGATAACGGCGGCCTGGATGCTGCCAGTTTCCGTGGGACCCGGGGAACTGCAGCAACTCCGTGGAGGCCCCCAACGCTTCATACAAGGCGGTGACGGAGGCACGGTTGAAGAACTCGTCCCGATCGGCGCTGAGCAACATCACAGGTCGCTCCCCAATGAGCGGGGCATAGGTCGCAGGGTCGGTAGCCCCGGTGCCGGTAGCGCCCCCCAACCGCAAAGACTCCAGCGCTCACCCTCTGATCAACAGCCATGAAGGGAACGCCAACCAAGACTCCCATAGAGAAACCCAGATACCCGAGTGGGAGGCCGGCCAACCTGCGGTCGGAACCTATTGCCGAGCACAACCGCCGCAAATCACCAACTGTCTGCGTGAGGAAAGGTTCGTTGCGGGCCAGGTCAGGAGTCTGATCAAGCGAGCGAGCCCCGTGGTAAGGAGCATCGATTGAAGCAAGGGCGAGACCGTCTCGTGACCATCGCTTGGCGGCACCGCGCACGTAAGGTGCTCTGCGGTCACCGCGGGCGCCGTGCATCGCCACGACTACACCCCAAGCCTCCTGTTCGGGCGGGAGGTAGACGTCCACCGGAACCATGTCACCGTTGGCCCCACGCAGCCTCCAGCCCTCCAACGTGAAACCAAGCCCTGCTTCTTCTGTCTGAACCCGGAGGCCGAGCGGATCCTCGGGTTCGGGAAGTGGGAGGCGCAGAGCCGTCATGACTTCAAATATCCAGCCACCGTACCTCGTCCTTTCGGACCGTCCCACCGATGCTCGCTTGGGCACCGTGCCATTCCAAGTTGATGGAAGATGGATGGCCTATCTCGGACCCCTGGCGGATCTCGAGGCGGCCTGATGCACGTCCCTCGGCGCGCAGCGCTGCGGACAGAGCAACGGCGGCGCTTCCGGTCGCAGGATCCTCAAACACGCCGTGACCGGGTGCAAAGAAACGAGCCTGCACCACCGAGGGAGAGGCAAAGGCGTACAAATAGACCATGTCTGCTCCGGCCCTGGCGAATTCTGCTTCGGAGGCAGGTTCAGCCGCCGAAACGGCTGCCGCCGAGGCGACTTCGATCAGAAGGTAGGGCAAGGGCATGTCCACCCACCGGGCCGACACCGGTTCCGGCAGGCCGACCGCGGCTGCGAGCGAAGCGGCTTCCGGTACGGGACGAACCGTCTGTCCCAGCGGAACCTCGATCGCCGTCAATTCCCCGTCGAGGCGGATGGCAACTTCAAAGGCCTCACACCGCAGGGTGTCGGGACCACCCGGGCCGAGGGTCTTCAGTGTCCATGCCATCCCGACGAGCGGGTGACCGGCGAACGGAAGTTCGGCTCCCGGCGTGAAGATCCGCACATACGGGATCTCTCCTTCTCTCCATTCCAGGAAGATGGTCTCTGAGAACCCCAGATCGACGGCGATGGCCTGCATCGATGCGGTAGTCAGGCTGGTGGCGTCGGTGACAACCCCCAAATGGTTGCCACCCTCATCGCCCCGAGTGAAGACACGAAGGACGTAGCAGTGCCTCGGCATGCAGCTCCTTTCGAGAGAGCAACCATACCCGCTACCGTGACGGCCGATGGATGACATCTTTGGGTTGGAGAGCTTGTTCCCTGAGGTGGTGCTGGCCATCGGACTGGCGATGGTCCTAGGCAACGGCTTGGCCATCTTCAAGAATCGGCGAGGCGAGCGCCCGCGGGGAGTGGAAGGTGAATTCCGGCCGGGTCGAGCCTGGTTCCTGGGCGCCGTCGGAGTTATCTTGGCCGTGTGGGGAGGGGCCAGCGTCTTCTCATAGTGTCCGGAGTCGGAGTCACGCACGGAAGCAACACCCACTCCACGTGACACCGGCATCACGGCTCACCTCGTCGACGCATGGGCGACATCCCGGTCAAGCCCATCGGCCCCTTTCGGTTGCCGCTCGGAGCGGAGGCAGCACCAGCGAAGGCGGCGGCTATGATCGGGACGTATCAGACGAATCAATTGAGCCTTCTGCCGACGACCCGTACCCTCGACCTACGTCGGCACCTTGGCGCCGCGGGTAGGGTGACGCATGGTCGGTCCAGCCCAGGTGCCGAAACTGAGCGGCGCTGTAGAGCGTGATCTCGTTCTCGGCCTCTTTGCGGATGTGTCCCATTGCCTGCGGTGACTGTTCGCCGGCTCGTCTGGGATGAGCTGATGACACGCGAGTTGATCCCGTCCGCGCACGTCTACCAGGACGTGCGCGGGCACGTGTCGCGCCAAGGGGCACGTCTCTGGAGGGACCTGGATCCGCTGGCGGGGTCGAGGACCTGGCTCGACGCGATGGCCACCCTGCCCACGGCGCTGGGTCCGGACGACCCTGTCCGCATCATGGGCTTCGGCTGGCTCCTCACCCGTTTCTTGATCGCACCGCTGGGCCTGGCACCAGACCTCGAGCAATGGGTCGCCGACATCGGGGCGCTCGCCAACCTCATCGTCACGGTCTACGACGCGTTTCTCGACGCAGGGATCCCAGCGAACGGCTTGCTCCCCGAAGACGTTTTCGACCTGTTAGGGCACTGGGCTGGCGCTCCTCGGCGACGGTCCCGAGACTTGCTCGCGCCGGGCCGAGCCGTGGCGCTGCTCGTCAGGCGGTACTTCTCGGAGGTGGACGATCTCCCCCACGGCGACGCCGCCCAGACGGTTCGGCGGTTACTTGACGACGCCGTGGTGCGCATGCACGCCGCTGAGGTGGCGCTGACGCGACCGGGGGTACTGGCGGTGCCGGGTTTGCTCCGTCGTAAAGCGGCGCTCCCCTTCGTGGTCCTGGGACTGCCCGCGTGGCTCCCGGCGCAATCTCCCGATCGGGCGACCTTCCTGTGGCACCTCCGTTGGATGTTCGGCGTCGGCGCGTTCATCGGCGCAATCGACGACGCGATGGACATCGAGGCGGACGAGCAGGCAAACGAGCCCAACCTGGTGGAGATCGCGCTCCGGTCCCGCCCGCCGGCCGCCGTGGCAGCCCGCATCGTCTCCCGTGGAGTGCACAGCCTCGAGGAATGGCGGCATCGGCTCCCAGCCGGGGCGCAGGTACCGGGCTGGCTCCACTCGGCCCTGCCCTCGGTGGTGTACTCGTGGTTCGGCGCATCCCACATTCAGCCGTGAACGACCTATTCACGACCGGCGCCGTGGCCTTCGTGTTCTCCTCCCAGGGCGGGGAGTGGCCCGGGATGGCCGACGGACTGCTACTAGACAATGCCGCCTTCGCCAAAGCGATGGCCGATTGCGATGCCGCCTGCCGACATCAGTTCGGCTGGTCGATTCTCGAGAAGGTGTCGCGGCTGGGAGGTTCCGACGCAGAGCCGGATCGGGTGCAGCCCGTGCTCACGGCCGTTCAAATCGGGTTAGCGGCGATGCTAGCCGATGCCGGGGTGGCGCCGGACGCGGTGGTGGGTCTCAGCATGGGGGAACTCGCCGCGGCGTGGTCCATCGGCTCATTGAGCCTGGAGGACGCCATCGCCGTTGCCGGCGCCGAAGCGGAGGCCATCCGACGCCCGCTACGGTCCGGACAAATGGCCCTGGTGCTGGCATCAGCCGAGGCGGTACGGGAAACCATCGACGGACGAGACGACGTCTGGATCGCCGTCGAGCTCAGCCCGACGGCAACCGTGATCACCGGCGAAGAGGGCGCCGTCGACTCGGCGCTGGCAGTGGTGGCCGCCCGGGGCCTCGGGACGCGCCGGCAGACGCTGCGGTATGCCTTCCACTGCGCCGAGATGGAGCCGCTGCGCGAGCCGTTCCGTGCCGCCGCCTCGTCGATCCGGCCCCGCTCGGCACCGGCGCCCTTCTACTCCTCGCTCAAGGGCGCTGCCATCGATGGGTCTCGCCTGACAATCGACTACTGGTGGCGCGTCATGTCCGAACCGGCACTCTTTGTATCCGCTGTCCGCTCCATGGCGCGCGCCGGCATACGAACCTTCGTCGAAGTCGGCCCTCACCCCATCTTGTCCACCGCAGTGACTGAAGCTGCCGGCGGGGCCGCAGTCCTGCCGACGATGAGCGCCCACGACGACTCGTCCTCGGTGCTCGAGGCCATCGAAAGAATCGCCTACAAGGCGTGAGCCCGAGTGTATGCTTTCGGCCTACGACCACCCGGCTGCGGTGTCCCGGCTACGCCCGGCATCGCCGAGCCGCTCAGCGAAAGGAGCGCGCGTGGCCCAAGAACGTAGCGTCTGGTCCGGCCAGCTCGTCGATGCCAACGGACGCAAAGCCTCCATCGAGGTGCACTTCATGGAGGAGAAGAAGGTGGCGGCGTGGAAATTGCAGCTCTACGAGCGTGACGGCGAGCCCATCGAGATGGAGGGCGAGTCGCCGTTCGAGGGTCAGAACCTCGAGGAGCCCATCAAGCTGCAGAGTGCGCAAGAGCTTCCGGATGGTGGCGTGGTTCGATGGGAGATCGCACTCGAGCCCGCCGATGCGGCGATGTACGCCCGCCGGGCCCAGGTCGGCTCGTACCGCGCCGCGAGCGAGGGTTCGAAGGTACCCCTTCCACTGAGCCGCGGCGTGCTTGTGCTGTGGCAGTTCGAGTCCTGAGGCTTCCATGCCGTTCGTAACACACACCGAGGGCGGCAGCTGGTCCGGAGGCGGTACGGAGGTACCGAACTGCAATCTCAACGACCGCAACGCGATCACCTCCGCTTTCAACTTCATGCAAAACACGATTCGGGCCCAGGTGGCTGCGTTGGGCGGCGAGTGCGCCACCCTGGCGAACCGGCTCGCCGGCAAGACGATTGCGTCGGTGAACGTGGACTGTCTCGGAGGCAGCTGCCGGGCGGGCATCTTCGGCACCGCACCGCGGGACGGGGACAGCATCAACATGTGTGCGCTGGCGTTACCACCCAATGTGCAAGCGGACACGGACGTGACGGTCTTTCACGAGATCGTCCACTCGTGCGGCGGCGGCGAGCTCGACTCGTGGGCGCTGGAGAACCGCTTCTACGTCGGCCGAGGCACGATCAACCCCGGCGGAGCGACGGTGAACGCCTTCTGCGGCGAAACATCGGCCATCGGGGGCGGACTGAGGGCCGGCGAGTTCGTCGTGTGGAATCCGTCGACCGGGCAGGTGTCGGTGAAGGTGCTCAGCGGCGGAAGCTGGAGCAGCGGCCCCACTGCCAACGCCGGCGCACAAGTGCTGGCCCCCAACGCGACGTACATCACCGCATCCTGCTGACCTCTCAGATGGAGATCCAGGCTGGTCGCGACCGGGCAACCGAGTTCCTGCTGACCGGTCGGGACCGCCGAGGCTGGTGGCGCGACTTCGACACCCTGGCCGGAGCGAGCGACGAGTGGGTGACGGCCTATGTCGCCGTCGCGATCGCGGGTGAGCCCGAGCAACGGGCTCGTGAGGCGGCGCGCCATGCATGGCGGCTGCTGCGGCGTCGCCGGCGCTGGGAGCGTGGCTGGGGTTACAACCGGAGGGTGCCAACGGACGCGGACTCCACATTGTGGGCGCTGCAGCTGGCGGAACGGATGGGCAACCTCGGCGGCCGACGGGCGAGCCGGGCGCTGGACTTGGTAGCCCGGCACGCTCGTCCGTCGGGGGCGGTCGCCACGTTCCGATCCGCCGGGAGGATCGGGGCATTCACGAAGCTTTCGGGCTCCATCTCGTTCGCGGGGTGGTGCGGCGATCACGTGTGCGTGACGGCTGCCGCCGATATCCCCGAGTATGCGGGTCATCAGCGCGCCGTCGAATACCTCAGATCGGTGCAAAACGCCGACGGGTCCTGGACCGGATACTGGTGGGCCGACGATGAGTACCCCACCATGCTGGCGGGCCGCATGCTGGGGCGCGCCGCAGCACCGGACAACCTGGAGCGACTCCAGCGAGCGGCCCTCGCCATGTGCTCACGCGTCGATGTGGTCGGGGCCGTTGCGACGCGTTGGCACCCCAGCGGGTCATCCTTCGCCACGGCCTGTGCCGCGGAGACCATGGCCCGCTGGGGCCCCGACAGTGTGTTGGACCGACTGGAGCGCGCAGCCGGCTGGCTCCTCGCCACCCAAGCCGCGGATGGAGCGTGGGCGGCGTCGGCGTCGCTACGAATCCCGCCGCCCAACGTCGTCGATCCGCAACACCATGACGGATGGGTAGCGTCCGGAAGGGGCGCCGGATCGATCATCTTCGATCAGAACCGGAACTACACGGCCGCCACTGTGCTCAGCTCCTTGAGGGCGATACAAACGAGGCTCGAAGTCTCCCCGTCGGATCCGGCACCGCCGCTCGAGGTGACCCCAATCCGATCCGCAACCACCTCCCGGCGACCCGCCGACAAAGCGCCGGCGAGTCCTGTCGAGATCACCGGCCGCGACAACGTGATCACAGTGCTGCGCGACCCGGAGTCGTTCTCCTCTTCCATTATGGCCGCGGCGGATCCCGTTCTGCTGGGAGCCGACCCGCCGGCGCACACACGCACGCGCCGGGCGCTGACGCAGGCCCTGTCGGACAGCCGGGTCGCTGCGCTCGAGCCCGAAGTTCGATCACTCGCCGCCCGTCTCGTTGGACAGATCTTCACCAGAGGGACCGGTGATCTCGTCGGCGACTTCGCCAAACCTCTCCCAGTGGCCACGATGGGATGGCTCCTCGGATTGGACGGCGTGCCTCTTGCAGACCTTGGCCGATGGTCCGACGCCGTGGTGTTGGCCGGCACCGGGGTTAGGCAGGGAGGTGACTCGATCGATTCGGAGAGTGACCTCGCGGAACTCGAAGAAGCGCTGGTCGCCCTGGTCGACCGGCTGCAGCGGGCGCCCGGAGCGGATCTCATCAGCTCCATCCTGCACGGTCTCCAGGCCCTGGCCGCAGAGGAGGCGGTCAGCGTGGCCCGCTTGCTCCTAGTGGCCGGCAACGAAACGACGACGCACCTGATCGGCAATGCCCTAGTCGCGTTGTTCGCCGCCGGCGTGCCGCCCAGGGCGCGCCTATCGGACCAAGCGCTCCTTGGACAGGTGTTATGGACCCGGCCACCTGTCGCCCGGGTGTACCGGCTGGTGACCCAGGAGACGGCGATTGGTGAGCGATCGCTCGCCGCGCGCACCGTGGTTGCTGCGAACCTCGCCGCAGCAAACGGCGCCGAAACTCCGGATGCCGAGAGCACGCGCCTGGCAGATCTCGTGTCGAACCTGGCGTTCGGTGCCGGGCCGCATCGGTGCCCCGGGGCGCGCCTGGCGTTGTTGGAGGCCCAAGCAGCGCTGGCGGCGATCAGGCCCCGGCTCCACGAGATGGAGCTTCAAGTCGACCCGGAACGGATCTCGATGCTCGAATCCGACCGGCTGACCGGCCCGACCCACCTACCGGTGGTCGTGAGCAGGCGAGCAGTCGGCACCGCGTAGGACGGCGCCGGCGACGTGTACCCAGACATCGACGACCTCAACGACGTCGAGCTGAACATCCCGGATCCCCGCAGCTACGGCGGCGACGCCAGCCGTCTCACCATGCCGCATGTCACCGGTCTCCGCAACAAGCTCACCCCTCGGAGTAAAAGAACGGTCCCGGTGCTGTTCACCGCTCCGAATGGATCTCGAGTTGAGGGCCTGGTGCAGGTGGCGGACTGGCCGGCAAGTAGCGGCCCTGTTCACCGAAACCCTGCCAATAGGTATCCCGAAGTCGTACGCGACGTTCCGGCCCGTCGGGTCTGCCCCGCCGGAGCTGCGCGTCGGGACTCATGCCGATATTGCGCAGGGGGTATGTCTCGTCGATCGGGCCGCGACATTGATCGCATTTGCCAGGGCGCGCGCAGGACCCGGTTTGTTTGAAACCGATGCAAGACAGTGACAAGCGGTGAACGCACGAAAGGCCAGGTAGAATGCCAATCCTGCGGGTGTAGTTCAGTGGTAGAACACGAGCTTCCCAAGCTTGGAACGGGGGTTCAATTCCCCTCACCCGCTCTTCCGGCAACCTTCCGGGGTTGCCCTGCCCGCCCCACCCCGGCTCGGTGCGATCTACCATCAGCGTGACCAACGGGGACCATCATGATCCTGTCCGACCGGACCATCAAAGAAGCGATCGCAGCCGGTCGTATCGTCATCGATCCCTACGACGTATCGTTTGTTCAGCCGTCCAGCATCGACTTGCGGGTCGATCGCTTCTTTCGGGTGTTTGAAAACCACCTTTATCCCTACATCGATCCGAAGGCGTCGCAGGAAGACTTGACGACCTTGGTCGAGGTCGGCGAAGAAGACCCCTTCATCCTGCATCCCGGCGAGTTTGTACTCGGATCAACGCTCGAACGAGTGCAACTCGGCGAGGACGTCGTCGCCCGCTTGGAGGGAAAATCCAGCCTGGGCCGCATCGGCCTTCTGATCCACTCGACCGCCGGTTTCGTCGATCCTGGTTTCGACGGGTACTTGACCCTGGAGCTGTCGAATGTTGCCAACCTGCCGATCGCTATCTACCCGGGGATGAAGATCGGTCAGATCTCTTTCTATCAGCTCACGACGCCGGCCGACCACCCATACGGGAGTGATGAGGCCGGGAGTAAATACCAGGGCCAGCGCGGACCAACTCCGAGCCGCGTGCGTCAGGACTTTGTGTGAAAGAGCGTTCTCAGTTCTTGGTTCTCAGTTCTCGGATCTTGCGCGAGGCCTCGCTGCGGTCGGGAACGCCGTTGACCCTCTAACGTCCCAATCGGCGCTTCATCGAGCCATCCCTCTCGTAGCCCGTTTCTCCTTTCCTGATTCTCTTCCTACCGGTGGAACGGGTGTCTCCGGGTAGACCCATTCGGCGATAAGGAGATCGCTCGTCACCGCCGCCCGGGTGATGGCGGTGACGACTGCGACCACACACACGGCGGCGGTTCCCAATACGAGGTACATCACCAAGAGCTGGATCACCACAGCCTCAACCGGGTCAACTCCGGCGAGGAGAAGGCCGGTCATCGCTCCCGGCAAGGCGATCAGGCCGACAACCTTGGTACGTTCGATTTGGGGTATCAGCGACATCCTGGCGTTGCGCGGTGCCAGATATCGCACGACTTGTTGCCGATCCAGGCCGAGGGATAAGAGTGCTTCGAGGTCGCCGATCCGGTCCCGGCACGAATCGACCGACAGGTTGACGCCCAGAACGGCCGACGGCACCGCGTTGCCGATGGTGATCCCAGCGATGACCACCAGTGAAACGGGGCCATAGTCGATCACCCCGAACCCGAAGGTAACGGCGATACTGATCAACGCCGATCCCAGCACCGCACTTCCCGCGACCAGAGCGAGGTGGTCGATCCGGTATTTCGCTCGTCGGATTACTACCGCCGTTGCGACGACGACCATGCCACCAACCCAGAACCAGGCCCAGTATTGAGCGGCGGTCGAATTGAAGATGAGGGCAAACACGAAGCCAACTGCCAGAAGCTGCGTTGCGGCCCGTAGCGTGGCGACGATCACCTCACGTTCGATGCGCAGACCCAGCACCAACGCCAGCGCCAGAGCAAGGATTACCAGAGACAGCGAAGCAAACACCACCGGCCAACCAACAGCGCTCGAGGTCAACGATGATTGGGCGGCCACCAACATGGCCACCACGCTAGAGCCATTGCCGATGTCGTGCCCACCACCGCCTCACCAACGGAGCCGCCCAAACCCGCTGCGAGAGGGCAGCAATAGCCTCGGCAGGCCCGGATCGGCGCACCGGCGTGCGGTCCGGCGAAGAAGCTGTGTCAAACCCGTGCCTCTATCCGCGCTCGACCGCAGCTCGGAAAGTGTCGGGAACCGTCCCCGTGTGGGCCAACTGGATCGGGGTGATGGTCACAACTCCTGATCGCAAGAGCTCAACATCGGATCCGGCCAGATCTCCGGTCATCCGCAGGCCGGTGTTGAAGTCATGGATATACCGTCCCGGCTCATGTTCGCGAAAGATGTTGTCGTATCCAACCTTGGCCAGACTGGTGATCCGCCGCGAGGAGTCGAAGCTCGCGTTTTCGGGGAAGTTGACCGAGAAAACATCAACCCCGTCCGGGTACCCGACCCGCAAGATGTCGGCCAGCACATCGACGGCCAGAGTTGCTGTGGCCTCCCAAAAGACACGGGACGAATCGGACCAGGCCTCTTTTGCCCACCCCCGGTGATCAAACGACGAGCCGGTTGAGAATGCGACGGCAGGGAGCCCGGCAATCCATCCTTCCGCAGCTGCTCCCACGGTGCCGCTCGAGAGTAGGAAGCCGAGCCCCTGGTTCAGTCCAATGTTGATACCGGAAAGCACCATGTCCGGTTTTGCGCCGAACAGCGAGTGGACCCCCAACTGGGTGCAATCAGCCGGGTATCCATCGGCAACGAAGACCTCAATCCCCTCCCGAACGGTCCGCTCAACCCTGATTTCGTCGAAACGGGTGATGGCTTTGCCGACCCAGCTGCGTTCCTCGGCCGGCACTACCACCTTCAACGGGGCGATCTCATCAAGGGCGCGTGCGAACGGAAGCAGCGCCGGTGAGTCCACGCCATCGTCGTTGGTCAACAGCAGATAGCCCACGACCCCGAGGATACCGGTCGGACAAGGCCACCCTGCCCAGGCTGCCGGAGCTCGCCCGGCAGCCTGCTGATAGCCGTTGGTTACCCCTCAATGGCGAACTGGACGGTGACCACCACCGAAACCGAAGCTTGACCGGCCTGGATCGGCGTGGCGCCGTCAAACGCTGCCGCCGCCTCCGCGTAGAGGATCGGAGGCTGGGTCGGGCTGGATGCCTCGCTGATCGAAACAGCCTTGCCGAGCCGAACCTCGGCCAGAGCTGCCAGTTGCTCGGCCTTGGCTTTTGCATCGTTCCACGCTGCCTCCCGGGCCGCGATGATCAGAGCGCCGTTGGCTTCGAGGTCGAACCGGATGCCATTGACGACTGCATCGTTACCGCCGGCCGCGGTGGCCGCGTCAATGACCTCACCGGCCTTATCCAGTTCCCGAATCTTGGCGCTGACCGTATTGCTGACTCGATAGCCACGCAACGTTTGATTGTCGTTGCGGTAGTCGTACTCAGGCCAGATCGAGTAGTTGGTGGTCTGAATGTCGTTCTCGGCGACGCCCTCTGTCTTGAGGGCGTCGATGACGGCTTGGGCGAGACGAGCCGCCTCACCGGTAGCCTCACCGACCGACGGTCGCAGCACCTGCACGCCAAGATCAATGATCAGCGTGTCGGGGGTCCCGGTCACCTCGCCGGTGCCGGATACTGCGATCGTGTTGCTCATGGGCGTTCCTCCCGTCGGCACAACTTGTGCGGCCGCGTTGGTTGACCCCGCGCAGCCGGCCAAAATCAAGCTGATCGCCGCCAGGGGTATCAGCAATCTACGCATCGTTTTCTCCTTGGTGAGCTCGTTCGGCATCACACAACAGTATGACGATCTCACCTCCCGGGAAGGTTCCCAACCGGCGAGGTACCTCACGGTCTGCACTGTGACTACGACCAGGACGGCAAGCTGTTGGCGGAAGAAGGTGGGGTCATCCACATGGAGCGTCGGTTTGTCGGGTGCGGGCCGGAGAAAGAGTGTGACCGCGGGTACCTCGATCATGGGGATCTACCCGCCGAAGGCGGGCCCTCAGACGAACTCGAAGTAGGCGGCTGTGTTGGGGTGGATGGTCGGCCCGACCGGATCCGTTGCGGCGGCGGATTTTGACCACCATGCGTATTTCGAGTGCTGGACATCGGGTGGTGTCGGGCGGGTCTTCACGTCGAGCCGGTAGGCCAGGACCACGTAGTGGGTGGAGATGTCCGGAACGTCGGCAAAGTTTGTGTCGTACAGATGCTCGAACACCCCGAGCAGCCGGCCGTCTGAGCGGCTCCATTCACCGTGACCCAGCTCCGACCCGGCGATCCTCCTGAAGGCGTCGTCAAGCGTTTCCCCTTTGAGGATTCTCCCGCCGGGCACAAACCAGAATCCCCGGGCGGGTTGATTGACCCGCCATCCGCACAACACATGCTGATCGGGATCGACCACCACCAGGTCAATAGAGACCAAAGGTGTCCGGTCGATCACTTCCATGAACCTGGCATCGTCAAGGGTCATTGGGCCCCCTGCGAACGGGTTCCCTGACCGAAATTGATCTGGTGCGCGGGATGCAGGGTCCCATTCGGCTATTGCCCTTCGTAACCCTCGACCGTGTCCTCGATCACATCGAGGGTCACGCCTGCCTGCGAGAGGATGCGGCGGCTGTCCTGGCCGGCGTGATAGCGACGTCGGGCCACCACCCTCGAGATGCCGCTGCTGGCAATCAGCATGGCGCACACCCGGCACGGCTCCATCGAGCAATAGAGAGTGGTCCCCTCCAGCGACAGCCCGTAGCGGGCTGCCTGGCAGATGGCGTTCTGCTCGGCATGGACGGTCCGAACGCAGTGCCGGCGGGTGGTTCCGTCCTCATCGATCACCTGCTTGAATTCGTGCCCGGCCTCGTCACAGTGGGGCATTCCGGACGGGGAGCCCACGTATCCGGTGCAAATGATCCGCTTCTCACGGACGACCGTGCAGCCGCTCTTGCCGCGATCACAAGTCGCTCTGGATCCAATCTGATCGACTAACTCCAGGAAATACTCGTCCCAACTCGGTCTCATGAAGGAACACCCTAACTGCGGGCACCTCTCCCGCGCTCGTGTGAAACGGCCGGTCGGCGCAGTTGATTTGCCGCCCGGGAACGACCATAGCTTTTCGCCGGGACGACATTGCTGCGATGGCCGGGTGGTTCGGTCACGCCATAGCTGCGCCATTCACCCGGCCAGTGCATCGGCCAACGCCTGGGCGATTCGTTTCTCGCTGACCTTGCCGCGAGTGCCGAGGGCTTGGGCAAAGAGACTGACCCGCAGTTCCTGCAACATCCAGGCGATCTCCAATACCGACGCTGAATCCGGCCGCGCTTCCCGCAGCCGATCATGCTGATCCTCCAGTTTCTGTACCGATGCCATCCTCCGTCGGTCGCGTTCGGCGCTCTCCGGTAGCTGTTCGAGCCGGCGCTCAATGGCTTGGAGATACCGGTTCAGGTCGGACAGGCGTTCGGCCCCGATCCCCGCCACAAATCCAGGATAAATCAGCCGATCGAGTTGATCCTCGATATCGGCGACGGTGCTCTCAAAGGGGCTGGAGACTCGGGCTAGCGCCACCCGGACGGATAGGAGGGTGCTCAGGATCTGCAGCGACGCTTCGGCCACCCCGGTGAGTCGGCCGTCGAGTTGGTCGCGGGTTTCAGCCAGCAAACCTTCGAAGGCCACCCCGTCCCAAATCTGAGCGCCCACCTTTCCCATGATCCGATCGATCGCACAGGTGAGGCAATCCTGCGCCCACTCCGCCGGTGTGTCGTAGGGACCGCCCTTGACCGCGGCGGTCGCCTGGCTGGTTAGCAATGGCCGGAGCAGGCGCCCGGCCGATGGCAGATTCAACAAGAGGAGGCGGCGGATTCCGGCCCACATGGCGTCTGCCTGCTCTCCAGGGGTGGCCAAGAGCCGGACGCCCACGGAGGTTCCTTCGTCGATCACGGCCGGATATGTCTTGACAGAGTGGGTTGTTCCGCTGATCTCCACAACCTGGGGAAGTTCGCCAATACTCCAGGCGGTCAAACCGGTTTGCTCGAGTTCGTGGCCGGAGGCCGTTACCGTCGCTCTGGCTTCCTCCCGCAAGTCCGTCTTGAGAGCGGCCAAATTGCCGCCCTCGGCGAGGACGTGGCCCTCGCCGTCCACTATTCGAAAGGTCGGCTGAAGATAGGACGGGAGAAGGGTGAAGTCGAACGCGTCGGCCGGAACCGGAATACCGCCGATTCGAGCGAGGTCTCGCCGCAGGTAGCTGAGGAGTCCCCCGTCGTCTGGATCGAGATCTTCCATCAGCAGTCGAACCGTATTGGGAACGGGTGAGAACCGTTTCCTTAGCTGCTTGGGCAGCGACCGGATCAGCGCCGTGACCAGCTCTTCGCGCACACCCGGCACATGCCACTCGAATACAGCCGGATCGACCCGGTCGAGATCCTGAATCGGAATGTCGACGGTGATCCCGTCGGTGGGGCTGCCCGGATCGAACTCGTAAGTGATGGGAAGCGCCAAATCCCCGTGAGCCCACACTTCCGGGAAGGCCGACTCGTCGACCGGACCCGTGGCCGAATCGATGAGCAGGTCGAGATTGAGGTCGAGCTGATGAGGATCCAGACGGCGAGCCTCTTTCCACCAGCTATCGAAATGGCGCACCGACGTCGTGTCCCCAGGAATCCGCTGATCGAAGAAGTGGTAGATGACCTCGTCATCGACCAGCAAATCGGCGCGCCGCCGGCGTGCCTCGAGGGCATGAACTTCAGCGATGAGAGACCGGTTGTGCCGAATGAATCGGTGATCGGTTTCCCATTCGCCGGCTACGAGGGCGTTGAGTATGAAGAGTTCTCTCGCTCCGGCCGGGTCGACGGGTTCGTATTGGATAGTGCGATCGGTCTGGAGAGGCAGGCCGAAAAGGGTGACCGTCTCCCGGGCCATGGCCGCGCCTCGAGCCGGGTCCCACCAGGGGTCTGAGTACGAACGTTTGACCAGGTGGGCACCCACCTCTTCGACCCATTCCGGATCGATCGCGGCGACTCCCCTGGCCCACAACCGGCTCGTGTCCACCAGTGCGGCCGCCATCACCCACTCAGGGGACCGCTTGAACAGGGTTGAGCCGGGGTTGATGGAGAAGCGAGCGCCCCGTCCAGCGCGGTATTCGAAACCATTCGGGTCTCTATGACCGATATTTGACAAAAGGCCGGCCAGAAGGGAGCGGTGAATGATATCCGGGGCCGCCGGCCGGCGATTCACCGTGAAGCCCTGCTCATCCGCCACGTCGCGCAGCTGCGCATGGACGTCTTGCCATTCTCGCACCCGCCGGTAGTTGAGGAACTCGTCCCGGCACATCCGCCGGAACTGGTTCGAGGTCCGGGCCCGTCGCTCGTCGCCCAGGTACTCCCAGAGACGCAGCCAGCTCAGGAAGTCCGAATCTGCGTCACGAAAGCGAGTGTGCTGTTGGTCGGCGTGCTGCCGTTTCTCGAGGGGACGCTCACGCGGATCCTGAATGGCCAACGCTGCGGCGATGATGAGAATCTCGGTGAGGCAACCGTTGCGATCGGCTTCGATAATCATGCGGGCCAGCCGAAGATCGAGCGGGAACTCGGCGATCTGCCTGCCCACCCTGGTCAGCCATTTCCCGGATCTCTGCTGCTCCGGCTGCACAGCTCCCAACTCGGCCAGCAAGGCGATCCCATCTCGAATCGTGCGGGCGTCGGGCGGATCGAGGAACGGGAAAGTCTCGATATCGCCCAGGTCCCGGGCAAGCATTTGCAGGATCACGGCGGCCAGGTTGGTGCGCCGAATCTCCGGTTCGGTGAACTCGGGGCGGGCGTTGTAGTCGTCCTCGCTGTACAGACGAATACACACGCCCGGGCCGAGACGCCCGCACCGGCCGGCCCTCTGGTCGGCTGAGGCCCTGGACACCGGCTCGATCGGCAAGCGCTGGACTTTGGTTCTCTTGCTGTACCGTGAGATTCGGGCAGTTCCTGAATCTACGACGTAGCGGATGCCGGGCACCGTGAGGGAGGTTTCGGCCACGTTGGTTGCGAGCACCACCCTTCTGCCCCGGTGCGACTGGAAGATCCGGTGTTGTTCCGCGGCAGAGAGCCGACCATACAGTGGCAGCACCTGGGTGTGGGTCAGGTCGAGCTCGGCCAGGGCGTCGGCCGCGTCTCGGATCTCCCGCTCCCCCGAGCAGAACACCAGGATGTCGCCCGACCCCTCCCCGAAGAGCTCAACCACCGCATCGCAGATGCCCTGCGGCTGGTCGCGCGGTTCGGGCTCGGCGGGGTCATCGAGAGGCCGATACCGCACTTCGACCGGGTAGGTGCGGCCCGACACTTCGACGACCGGGGCATTCTGGAAATGCTCAGAGAACCGCTCGGTGTCAATCGTGGCCGACGTGATGATGACTTTGAGATCGGGGCGACGGGGTAGCAGCGTCTTCAAGTGGCCAAGCAGGAAATCGATGTTGAGACTGCGTTCGTGGGCTTCATCGATGATGATCGTGTCGTAACGGCTCAGACGCCGATCCCGGTGGATTTCTGCCAGCAGGATGCCGTCGGTCATCAGTCTGATCAGGGTGGTTTCGCCGATCTGATCGGAGAACCGAACCGAGTAGCCGACCAGCCCACCGACGGTGGTGGCGAGTTCCTCGGCCACCCGCTCGGCAATCGACCGAGCTGCGATCCGCCGGGGTTGGGTGTGACCGATCATCCCTTCCACACCGCGACCTAATTCGAGACAGAGCTTTGGCAGCTGGGTGCTTTTCCCCGAGCCGGTCTCGCCCGCAACGATCACTACCTGATGACGCCGGATGGTTTCGAGCAACTCCTGCCTGCGTTCGGTGATCGGCAACTCGGCCGGGTAGGCGAGCCTCGTCGGCGCTGCTGCCCGGCGTCGCTCGAGTCTCTGACGAGCGGCGTCGATCTCCCCGGCGATCGTGGCGAGCACCTTCTCCCGCCGGGTGGGGTCGGGGAGGCGATCGGCTCCGGACAGCCGGCGCCGGAAGCGCTGCCGGTCATTCGGTGCGAGTCCGTCGAGGCGGGCGCGGAGTTCGGACGAAGTGAAAGTCATATGAGGCTCATTGAGCGATCCATAATGGCCGATCCCGGCACCGGTGACCAGCGCACGCAGGGCAAATCTAGGAGGACGGGCCTTTCCCCCGGGTGCCACCGGCCACCCGGCCTGGGGTCGACCGGCTGATTGACGTCCGCTTCGTAAAGTGGGGTGATGCAATCACGGCCGCTCGGCGAAACGGGACTCGAGGTGACCCGGCTAGGTCTCGGGTTGGCTGCCCTGGGTCGACCCGGCTATCTCAACCTCGGTCACGGTGTCGACCTGGCCGGACGGCGCACCATCGAGGCACTCGAACAACACACCCATGATGTGCTGGACAAGGCCCGGCAGGCGGGAATCCGTTATGTCGATGCGGCCCGCTCCTACGGAAGGGCTGAAGCCTTCCTGGCGAGTTGGCTGGCAACTCGGAACATCGCGCCGGGTGAGATTACGGTGAGTTCCAAGTGGGGATATCGCTATACGGCAGGTTGGCGGATTGCGGCCGAAACCCACGAGATCAAAGATCTCACCGTTGGACATCTCGATTCGCAATATCAGGAGACCTTGCGTCTTCTCTGCCCTCACCTAAAGCTGTATCAGATTCACTCCGCAACGCTGGACGTGCTCAGTGACCGGGCCGTGCTCGAACGATTGGCAGCGATTCGCGGAGAAGGTGCCATCATCGGGTTGAGTGCCAGCGGGCCATGGCAGAGCGAGACAATCCGGCGCGCCATCGATATCGAGGTCGACGGCGCCCGGCTTTTCGGAACGATTCAGGCAACCTGGAACCTGCTCGAACCCTCCACAGGACCGATACTCGCCAAAGCGCACGCAGACGGTGTCGGTGTGATCGTGAAAGAGGCATTGGCCAACGGCCGTCTCACCACCCGCGACCGAACGGCAGCTGCCAGGCTGCGCCAGTGGCGACCCGGAGTAGCCCCCGACGTTGCCGCGTTGGCGGCGGCTCTGGCGCAGCCCTGGGCGGACGTAGTCCTCAGCGGAGCGGCCACCGTCGATCAGCTGTCATCGAACCTCGAGGCCCTCACGGTGGAGCCCGGCAAGCTTCCGGCCATGGCTGAAAGCCCCGAGCTCTATTGGTCAAAGCGGAGCAGCCTGACCTGGACCTAGCGGCAGACCCACCGTTGCGCTCCTTTGTCCCTATCTCCAGACGGCCGGTAAGTTGGCAAAACCAATCAGGTAAGGAGACAACCATGCACCCGGGCATCAGTCGACGAGGCTTCCTCTACGACCTCGGCCGGGGCACGCTCGCCCTGGCGGTGCTCGGGCTGTCGGCCTGTGCCGACCCCGACGAATCTCTCGACACCGTCTCGTCCGCTACTTCGATCCCCGGGGAATCCAACTCGACCACGACTGCGCCTGACACAACCACCACCACAGCGCCGCCGGCCACCAGCGGCGTCGCCTGGCAGCGAGTCAATCTTGGCTTTGTTTCGGCCTACATCGTGGTTCGAGGCGGAGAGGCAGCCATCGTCGACACCGGGGTGGAGAACAGCGAGCCGGATATCGAGGCAGGACTGATATCACTCGGCCTGGACTGGGGTGCGGTCGGCCACGTGATCCTCACCCACCGTCACGGAGACCATCAAGGGAGCCTGCCTGCGGTCATGGCAGCCGCCGTTGACGCCACCGGCTACGCCGGGGCCGGGGATCTGGCCGCTATCACCTCACCCCGGTCGCTGGTGTCCGTTGGGGACGGCGACCACGTGTTCGACCTCGAAATCATCGAGACTCCCGGTCATACACCGGGTCACATCAGCGTGCTCTCGGCCGACGCCAGCCTGCTCATTGCCGGCGACGCGTTGAACGGAGCGAACGGCGGAGTGATCGGAGCGAACCCCCAATTCTCGCCCGACATGGATTCCGCTAATCGCTCGGTGAAGAAACTGGCGGGCTACCGGTTCGACACAGTCGTGTTCGGCCACGGTGAACCGGTAGTGGCCAACGCGGCGACCCTGGTGGCCGAACTCGCCGCTTCGATCTGAAGGGCGCCCGGGTGTGATGTCTAAACACGCCGTCGTCGATCACACGCTGACAGCCGGTCCGATCCCCTGGTCGTACAGGACCAGCATCGGCAGATCGACGAGGAGCGGTTTGTTCCAGATAGGTCGCCCAGACAAGCTCATCTTGGAGGCGTGGCGCACATAGGCCGCGCCGGGGGCCACCCCGGCTCGTTCGGCCACCGCCGCCATCGACGTCACCTGAAACCCGCGTTCGGCCACGAGTTCGAGCAATGCCCCGACCAGGGCCGCCCGGTCGACCCGTACCGTGACCGGGCTCAATCGGCTCCCTTCACAAGACCCTCAACATCAAACGGGATCCCGGTCTCTCGCTCGGACAGCTCCCAGAGCGCCTGCATATCCTCGGGTTTGCGGGACCTGGCGAGGATCGGTCTACGAACGGGCGAACCCCGATTTGCCCAACGAGGGGTGTACAGCTCCCCACCCTTGGCCGTCGGGTCGGTGGCGGCCCGCAGCTGTGGCAAAGCTCCCCGGGCCGGGGTCATCCCGAACCAGCCGACCGCGACATGGAAGAACCGCTGGCTCACACCACCGCCGGTGGCCTCCACACTCTGTGCCTGAAGGTCGGTATTCGAGAAGCCGGGATGGGAAACAAGGCTCTCGACGGTAGTACCGGCGGCTTGCAAGCGGCGGTTCAACTCGACGCCGAAGTGCAAGTTGGCCATCTTCGACTGGCCGTACGAGGTCCACGGCTGATAGTCCGATTTGTAGTGAGGATCATCGACATTGAGGCGCCCTCCCACGTGCCGCCCGGTGCTGGTGACGGTCACGACCCGCCCCGCTTTCGAACGGAGCAAGGCGGGCATGAGCAGGCCGGTAAGGACGAAGTGGCCGAGATGGTTGGTACCGAACTGAAGCTCGAAACCGTCGGCAGTCTCTCGCCGGGGAGGAGCCATCACTCCAGCGTTGTTGACCAGGATGTCGATGACCGGATGGTCCGCCGTGACCGCGCCGGCGAACTGCCGGACCGAGTCGAGTGAGGCCAAGTCGAGCGATCGGACTTCCAGAGAGGCGGCCGGGGTTCCCGAGAGAATGTCCTGCTCGGCAGTTCGGGCCTTCTCGAGGTTGCGGGCGGCCATGATGACGAGGGCGCCGTGGCGCGCTAACTGGCGGGCCGTCTCGAGACCCAAACCTCCATTGGCACCGGTTACTACCACGACCCGTCCCGTCTGATCGGGAATATCGTCGGCCGTCCAGGCCATGATGAGGTCCTTCCATGAATGAATGTTCATTATGAACGTTCATTCATTCTTGGTTCAACAACAGCCTGCAGATGCACCCGACAACCCCCACCCGACACCTGGTGGCACGATGTTCCCTGTGAAGTCGATCAACCTCGCTCTGCGATTCCTACTCCAGCTTGGCGCGCTGGCCGGGCTGGCCTATTGGGGCTGGCAGACCGGGCCAAACGCGACCACACGAATCCTCCTGGGTGTGGTCGCCCCCTTGTGGCCGCCAGCATCTTGGGTAGGTTCATCGCCCCCAAGGCGTCCAAGCGACTGGGGAATCGGCGCGGGTCGCCGTGGAGATCATCTTCTTTGGAGGGGCGGCGGCAGCCCTGGTGTCCGCCGGAGCTCCCACGACCGGAGCGACCTTTGGGATCGCGGCGGCAGTCGGCCTTGTCCTAATGTTCAAGTTCGGCCAGCGGGGCTTGGGATCTCTACGCCAAGACCACGGCCTTGGGTTTCAAAGCAATCGAACATATGTTCGATTAGGATGCCCGTATATGGCTACGGCCGCAGCCACCATTCTGCACGCCGACCTCGACGCCTTCTATGCGTCGGTGGAGCAACTCCTCGATCCGTCACTGCGCGGGAAACCGATCGCGGTCGGGGGCGGCGTAGTGCTGGCCGCCTCCTACGAAGCCAAAAAGTACGGAGTCCGAGGGGGCATGGCCGGGCGCCGGGCCCGTGAGCTCTGCCCCGATCTGAGATTCGTTGGTGGTCACTTCTCCGAATACCAACGCCTGGGCGATCAGGTGATCGACATCATGCGAGACTTCACCCCGCTGGTGGAGAGAATCTCCATCGACGAAGCCTTCCTCGAGGTGGCCGGCTCCATACATTTGTTTGGTTCACCGAAGTCGATGGCCATCGAGATACGGCGACGCACCCGTCAGGAGGCAGGGCTACCGGTGTCGGTGGGTGTCGCCCGCACCAAGCATCTCGCCAAGATTGCCTCTCAGGTGGCCAAACCCGACGGGTACATCGTCGTTGAACCCGAGCAAGAGTTGGATTTCCTTCACCCCCTGCCGGTTGGTCTCATGTGGGGGGTCGGTCCCGTTACTCAGGCCCGTCTGGCCGAACGGGGCATCACAACGATCGGCGAGCTCGCCGCCACCCCCGGCCGGTCACTCGAAAACCTGCTGGGGCGAGCCGTCGGCACCAAACTCGGATCGCTGGCCTGGAACCAGGACCCCCGCGCCATCGAGACGACGCACCGGGCCGGGTCGGTTGGCGCTCAGTCGGCACTGGGCCGTAAGCCGATATCCACCACGCTGATCCGCATGACGCTGCGCCATCTCGCCGACCGGGTAGCGACCCGCTTGCGCGCCAAGGAGCGAGCGGGCAAGACCGTCACGGTCAGGGTGCGTTTCGCGGAAATGCAGTCGGTAACCAGATCGATCACCCTTCCCGCGGCCATCTCGGCCACCCCGATTCTCGCTGAGGTGGCGTATTCCCTCGTGACCACGGCCTTGAACGATCATCCGCAAGAACGGGTGATCACGCTTCTGGCGATCTCTGTTTCGCACCTGGTCTACGAGGCAGCATTGCAGCTCGAACTTCCCATCGATATCGGCGAGGAGAAACGGCGCCCGGGCACCGTCGCCGGCGCCGCTCTCTGGGCACTCGACCGGTCGGTCGACGGGGTACGGGATCGGTTCGGACGAAAGGCCGTTGGGTATGCCTCGGTCGCCCTGTCCGAGACCGGCGCAGTGCCGGATGAGTTCCGGGAGCTGGCCGAAAGAGACGGCTGAGGTGCGTGCTCTCAGAGGTCCCCGGTCAGCTGGGCGTAGGTCCGCTCCACAACCGAACGGCTCACCTCAACGGAGAATGGTGCATCCTCGACATCGACTTCGCTCATCGGTACATGGCCCTCGAAGCCGGCTCGGGCCAGTTCTACCGTGACGGCAATATCGGCTCGCTGATGCTCGACGAAGGCCCGGTCGACCGGCCGGCCGTGGCCGGGAACAACGGGACCGTGCACGTAGCCGAGCAGCCCGTCCAAAGCGGCCGGCCAGTCAAGCGGATACGCGTCCCCGAAGGCCGGCGGACCTGCTTCCTCGACGAGGTCGCCGGCGAACAACACCTCATCCACAGCCACGGAGATGTCACTGTTGGTATGCCCCGGTCCGTGATACCTGAGGTCGACGGCCCGCCCGATGTCGATCGAAACGCGATCCGAAAACGTGTGCTCCGGGGGGACGATCTCGACCGCACGAATGGCGTCATGGTGCTCGACCGGGAGCAATCCGATGACCCGGCGACGGGCGTCCTCCCCGTGTTCGAGTAGCTCCAGCCGGGTGTTCTCATGGCCCCACAGTTCCGCCGTACGGAACAAAGCGTTACCCCAGCAATGGTCCCAGTGATAGTGGGTATTGACGACCCAGCGGACGGGCAGGTCGGTCAGTGTGGCGAGGTCGTCGATCAGCTCGCGGGCCTGGCGGTGCGAGTCACCCGTGTCGATGATCAAGACACCGTCATCACCGACGACTGCACCGATCGTCAGAGCCAGCCATGCATAGCGGTGGACATACACTCGCTCCCCAACTTCGTTCCAGGTGCTCATGCCTTACTTCTAGCGCATCACGGCCTCGAGGGTGCCCAACACACGCTTCGCTACCTCCCATGGAAAGGGCCGCCCATTGTCGGAAAGGAGGAATTCGGTCAGCTCTTCAAGTCGGACCACCGGGAGTCCATCGACTTCTTCACCCGTGAGGTCGGCCCCCACTATGGCCCGCACAGGCCGTACCTCAACCCCGAGTCGCTCCTCTAAATTGCGCGCCTACCGCATGGCTTGTGTCACCGGCCCATTGTTGCGCCGCCCGTGAATGTGCAAGCCAGGTGAGTTCGCCGCCACCGTTCCTGCGTCTGCGTTACCTCGACGTTGAAAACGGCGCCCGGGCCGGTCACTACAAATTCCACGCTCTCAGCACTGAGTGCGACATCAGGAAAAACCGCCACGCACCGGGAAGACCGCGGAGCGCATTGGCGACCAGAGACTCGCCGCGGTACCCCTTGAACCTGGCTTTCACGTTGGCGGTTGTCTCCCGGCCGCTGATGACGCCCACGATGGAGGCAAGGGCGGCCCTAACAAGAGGTTTCCCCGGTGCACCTCGCTTGACCGCCACTGCGCCATGCTTCGGCATCGAGACCGCGAGCCTCAGCCGGAAATCGGTTGCTCCGCCGACAAAGCCTCACGGCCCTCCAATCCGGCTGCCGCGCCGGCAGCCAGGACCAGGACGACCCCCGACCAGGTGGTCAGATCGCCGGTTTCGCCCAGGAAAAAGGCAGCCCACACAACTGCCGAGGCAGGCTCCATGTAGCTGAGCACCGCAACCGTCGCGACCGGAAGCGCTGCGACGCTCCTCCAGTACACGTAACCTGCCAGCCCGGTCAGCAAGACGCCAAGAATGGCGAGCTGCCACCAGGAGTCAATCGCCTCCGGAAAGGCGGTCACAGCCCAGGGAATCGTGAGCACAGCCGCCACCGAGGTCTCCAGGGCTGCAAGCCGGAGGGGGCCGATTTGCTGGGCAATCGGTTTGCCGGCCAGCACCAGACCGGTGAATGAGGCCGCCGCCAGCAAGCCGAAGATCACGCCTTCAGTGGTGGCCCCCTCACCCGGTCTGGCCACCAGCACTACTCCGGCGAGGGCAACCGCCAGCGCACCAGCTGCTCGGGTCCGGAGCGGTTCTCCTAGGACCATCGGCGCCAGGGTGGCCATAGCCACCGGAGCAAGGTAGACCAAAACCAGCGCAATCGCCACAGTGGTCGTACTGAGTGACCGGAAAAAGGCAACCCAGTGAAAGGCCAGCAGCCCCCCCAGACCGATCACTTTCAACCATTGGGAACCACCCAAACGCGGTACACCGCGACTCAGGAGAACCGCCAGCAAGGGCAGCGCCCCCAGCAACAAGCGCATAGCCACCAGTTGTTGCGTGGATAGGTCCACGGACCGCACGATCAGGGGGATCGTCCCCCACGCGGCAGTGAGGACAAGTAGAGAGACCATAGCGTTCGAACGGGACTGCACGGAACGAGGATATCTGGCGCGCACGATCCCCGAGCTTCTGGACCCGGGGATCGGCGCGGAAGTGATCGACTCCTGGCAGCGAGACGTTGCGGCCCAGCGGGAAGTTCCCTTGAGAATTCGACTCAAGAAAAGAGACGCAGAACCCGATAGGAGAAGTACAAGTTCTCGCCCGGTCTCATGCACGCCGAGCAATACGGAGTTCCCCCTTCCTCCGACTCTTCCCGAGAGGACCGGACGAGAACGAGAGACCCCCTCGTCGGCGGAGGGGGTCTCGCCTTTTCAGAGGGTTTTGGCGCCTAGTTTCCCGACATAGCGAGCAACATCGGCGCCAAAACGGGGACTACGTCAGACCGTGTTCCTCCACGAAACTCGCCAGCAGGTCGGTGAGGTTGGGTTTCGTCAGCTCCTCCAGGTCGTAAAAGACCCGGGTGTTCGGCTTGTCGATGGTGACGATCCGATTGAGGTCGATGGGGGTGCCGATCACTACTACATCGCAATCCGTTGCGTTGATGGTCGCCTCGAGATCGCGCAGTTGCTCTTCGCCGTAGCCCATGGCCGGCAGGATCGTGCCGATGTCGGGGTAAGTCTCGAAGGTCTCTCGCAGGCGTCCGACCAGGTAGGGGCGTGGATCGACCAGTTCGGTTGCCCCTGCCCGCCTGGCGGCCACCACCCCGGCCCCGATCTTCATCCCACCGTGGGTGAGGGTGGGACCGTCTTCGATCACGAGTGCACGCTTGCCTCGCACGATGTCGGGGTCGTCGATTCGTACAGTTGACGCCGCCTCCACGATGACCGCTCGGGGGTTGATCGCCATTGTGTTTTCCCGGACCGTCTTGACCCCTTCGGGATCGGCACTGTCGACCTTGTTGATCACCACCACATCGGCCATCCGAACGTTGATTTCGCCTGGGTAGTACCGGAGCTCATGGCCGGCCCGATGGGGGTCGGCCACGGTGATCCGCAGATCGGGTTTGAAGAAAGAGAAGTCGTTGTTGCCGCCGTCCCAGACGACGACATCACAACCGTCTGGGTCGTTTTCGGCCGCCCGCAGGATTGCCTCATAGTCAACGCCTGAATAGATCACGTTGCCTCGCACGATGTGCGGTTCGTACTCCTCCATCTCTTCGATGGTGCAGTCGTGCTTCTCGAGATCGGCCAGTTCGGCGAACCGTTGCACGGTTTGGGCAACGAGGTTCCCATACGGCATCGGGTGACGGACGGCCACCACCTTGAGACCCCGGGCCATCAGGATCTCGATCACTCGCCGGGAGGTTTGGCTCTTTCCCGACCCGGTGCGGACGGCGCACACTGAGACAACCGGTTTTGTGCTGGGAAGTTGAGTATCGGCGGGTCCCGGCATCGTGAAAGATGCTCCCGCCGCTTGGACGATGGCACCAACACCCATCACATGCTGGTAGGACACGTCGCTGTACGAGAACACACACTCATCGACACTGAGTTCTCCGATGAGGCGAGTGAGGTCTTCCTGGGGGTAGACGGGGATTCCGTCGGGGTAAAGGGGACCGGCCAGTTCCGGTGGGTAGCGGCGGCCCTCGATGTCGGGAATCTGAGTGGCGGTAAAGGCAACGACCTTCGACGAATCGTCATCGCGGTAGCGGGTGTTGAAGTTGTGGAAGTCTCGCCCGGCTGCTCCGATGATGATCACATTGCGCTGTGCCACTCATTGCTCCTATCGATGTCGCCGGTACGCCACGCCATCCTCTGGCTTATCCAAGCCTTGCATACTCGGCGGCCGGGTGCCGAGGGCTGCGGAATACGAGGAGCGCTCGTCGCCGAGCCGCCGCCAACGCGGTGAGCGGTTACCCGGCCGGCGAGCGCTCCTACGGGCACCGCCCTCAGGCCCTTCGGGCCTGCGCCGCGGCAACTCCCGTCAGGGATGAGGTCCCCGGTCGGTATCTGATCCCATCGCACGAACCACGAGACCGATCACGACCACCAGGATCACGAAACCGATCGCCCATTTGAGGAGCGCGAGTAGCTGGCCGAGTACGACCAGAGCCACGATGATGCCGACGATCCACAGGACCCGGGATTGGTTAGTCATGAGATTGAACCTAGCCAACCAATCCCCGGCCATCGCCCAAAATAGGTAATCCGGCAGAACGGCTTGATCGGCGAACCCGACGATACAAGCGGCCAAGGCCACGTTGAGATCGTCCACCCGGAAGAGAAGCCCGTTTTCCTCTGGAATCGAACACGCCACCGAGGAACTCATCGGTCGATGGGGCGCCGGTCGTTTCAGACGGAGACGTCGCGACCCAGGTCGGCGAAAAGAGTGAATTCAGGAAGGAAAGTCATGTCGACCCGGCCGGTGGATCCTGCCCGGTGTTTGGCGATAATCACCTCGGCGAGACCCTTCGTGTCCTGGGCTTCCGGGTGGTAGTACTCGTGGCGATAGATGAACATCACGACGTCAGAGTCCTGCTCAATGGCGCCGCTCTCTCGAAGGTCACCCAGCCTGGGACGCTTGTCCTCTCGGGCTTCCAAGCCTCGATTCAACTGCGACACCGCCAAAATCGGGATATCGAGTTCCCGGGCGAGGTTCTTGAGTGACCGGCTTATCTCGGCAATCTCCTGCTGGCGATTCTCGCGGTTCGACCCGGTCATCAGCTGGAGATAGTCGATGATCACGAGGTCCAACCCGTGTTGACGCTTGAGCCGGCGACATTTTGCCCGGATGTCGGTAACCGTGAGCTGCCCGGAATCGTCGATGAAGATCGGCGCTTTGTACATGCGCGAAGCGGCGTGCACAACCTTCTGCCAAAGCTGAGGGCCGAGCTGACCGGTACGGAGTTTCATCGAATCGACCCTGCCCACAGAACACAAAAGCCGCTGCACGATCTCTTCGCGACTCATCTCGAGGCTGAACATGGCCACGGTCCCACCGTCCATGGCCACGTTGGTGGCAATGTTCGAGGCAAGGGCCGACTTACCCATCGACGGCCTTGCCGCAACGATTACCAGGTTGGCAGCCTGCAGTCCTGCCAATTTGCGATCCAGGTCCCGAAAACCGGTGGCCAGCCCGGTCAACTCAGTGCCGCGGGCTTCCATCTCTTCGATCACTTCGAGGGTGCTGTGGAGCAGCGGGCTCATCGCGATCAGGCCTTCGCCGATCCTCCGCTCACCGACTCCGAACACCGTTTGCTCGGCCCGGTCGAGGACTGCCGAGATTTCGAGATCGGTCATGACCGCCAGATCGCCGATCAGGCCACCGGCGCTGATCAAGCGGCGCCGTAGACCATGTTCCTCAACAATCTCGGCGTAATACTCGATATTGGAGGCTGTGGGCACGCCCTCCATCAAGTCGGTGAGATATCCGGCGCCGCCGATTCGGTCTAACTCGCCTTTGCGGTGCAGCGCGTCCGAGACGGTCAGCGGATCGATCGGCTGGTTGGCGTTGTACAACTGGACAATCGAATCGAAAATAGCCTGATGCGCCGGAACGTAGAAGTCATCGGCTTCGAGCTTGTCCATCACCAGATTGGCGGCATCCGCCGAAAGCATGATGGCGCCCAGCACCGATTCCTCGGCGTCGATGTTGTGAGGGGGAATACGGCCCCGACCGGATGTGCTCCTGGTGGGAGCGGAGATCCGGTCGAGATCGGTCATGGTTGCCTCACGCAGGAATCACATCGATGGTCAGAGAAAACTGAACCTCCGGGTGCAGTTTGACCATCACCTCATGCAAGCCGATACTCTTGATCGGAGCGGCCATCTGGACCGTGGAGCGATCGAGCTGCACACCAGTGAACTTCAGAACACCGTCGACCACGTCGGTGGTGGAGATCGACCCGAAGAGCTTGCCCTCATCTCCCGCCTGGGCAGCCAGAACCACTCGGGTCCCGACCAGGATCCCGGCGGTTGCCTCGGCCTCTTCGAGGACTTTTCGGAGAGTTTCTTCGTGCGCCGTCCTGATGCCCTCGGCATCTCGTAGGGCTCCCGCGGTTGCCCTCATCGCCAAGCGCTTGGGAAGGAGGAAGTTGCGACCGTAGCCATCGGCAACCTCTACGACCTCGCCCTTGCCGCCCAACCCCGAGACGTCTTCGGTGAGTATGAGCTTCATCCTTGCCCTACATATGGGAGCAACGCCATTTCGCGGGCATTGCGGATCGCAATCGCCACCTGGCGCTGATGCTGCGTGCAGTTGCCGGTCACCCGTCGCGCCCGGATTTTGGCCCGGTCGGACATGTATTTGCGGAGCACGGCAGCGTCCTTGTAATCGATATGGTCAATCTTCTCCCGGCAGAAGTAACAGACCTTCTTCTTGAATTTCTTGACGTTCTTGGGGTTCTCTCGGCGACGCCGAGGTGCTTTTGCAGCCATTTCTGTGTCTTTCCTCCTACCTAAAACGGTGCCTCATCTGGCCCGTAATCTTCCCGGGCCACGGGCGCGGCCGGAACGCTCTGCTTTCCGCTACCCCAGTCTTCGCCGCCCGACCGGGCCGTCTTCGTGATCGAGGCCGTAGCCCAGCGAAGCGACGGGCCAAGCTCGTCGATACGGATCTCAACGACTGATCGCTTGTCGCCCTCCTGAGTCTCCCATTGGCGCTGCTCCAGGCTGCCGGTGATGATCACGCGGGCACCCTTGGTCAGCGACTCGGCAGCATTCTCCGCCGCCTCTCGCCACAGGGTGCCACCAAAGAAACCGGTCTCTTCCTGCCACTCACCTGCTTGGTCACGCCATCTGCGGTTCACAGCCACCCGGATTTTCGCCAAGGCCACACCGGACGGGGTGAAACGAAGTTCGGGATCCTCAACAAGATTGCCGATCACGGTCACACTGTTCGTCGCCATTCTTCTCTCTCCTTACGAGGCAGGCTCACCCTCACTGTGCCAGAGGGGTGTGACACCTGCCGATCGGTCATGTCTTGTCGAGGTGAAAGATCTTGTGTCGAATCACCAGATCGGCCAGCGATAGCACCCGGTCCAGGTCATCGACCACGTCTGGTTCGGCCGAGAACTTGAGTACTGAGTAGTAGCCCTCGTTGAGATGTTTGATCTCATAGGCAAAGCGGCGTTTGCCCCAGAGGTCGGTATCAAGAACGGAGGAACCACGGCTCCGGAGGAACTCCTCCGTCTCGCGCACCAGCGTTCGGTAGTCGTCATCGGCCAATTCAGGCCGATGGATGGTCATCAGCTCATAGTTGCGCAAAGGCAACCTCCTCCTATGGACAACCGCTCGATGCGGAAGGCCCCGCCGTCTGGCGGAGCAGGCTCGGGTAAGCATTGGTTACCCGGGGAAGCGTTGGAAGTGTAACCAACGATAGGCAGGTAGCGGAACCCCAGTAGCAAGGGAGTTTTCGCGGAGCAGCGACCAGCAACCAGCGAACCACTGTTCTGGCGGGATGCTGGGAGCGAAGCCATCCAGCTGCCGGAAGCTGGGAAGGCTCGAAGCTGGAAGCTATTGCCTAACTCTCTGAGAACAGGGCGAGAAACGGGTCCCGGCCGACATCGAGCGTCGCATCCAAGGGAAGATCGGCGAAACCGCCGGCCGGGACCTCGATGGCCCATTGCGAGGGCTCGCCGACGCCGTATGAGGGGCACGCGCCCGATGGGCAGGGTTCCAGCGTCAGCACGCCCAACAAGGATCCGTCGGTCGCGAAGAAGGCGAGGTCAAGCGGGATGAGCGTGTCCTTCATCCAGAACGTGTGGACCGACGGGTCGGGGAACACGAACACCATGCCATCGAGACCTCCCAGATCGGTTACGCCCATGAGGCCCTGAGTCCGCAGGTCCCGTGTATCGGCGAGGGCGACGAGCAGCGATTCGCCTTCCAGAATTACCTCGACCGTTTCGAACCCGGGTAAACCCTCGACAACGCGAGCTGCGGTGGTCGTCATCGCCGTCGCAGTGGTCGAAGACGCGGTGGATGCGGTCGTCGACGCAGCGGGCACGGGCTGTGCTGTCGTCGGAGGAGAAACCGCCGCGTCGGTGCAAGCGGCCGTTACCAGGACAAGGGCCAGGACAAGTCGTCGCGTGGCTCCTCCTTGAATAGCTCCTTGGCCGCCTCTTCGGTCATGTGATAGCTCTCCTCATCACCGGGGAAGGCACCGCTTTGGACGTCGCCGACATAGGCCCGCAGTGCCAGCACCGCGTCGTCGAAGAGATTCGCATACTTGCGAACGAACTTCGGCACCCGGCCGTCGTGCAGTCCCAGAACGTCGTGGAAGACCAGCACCTGACCGTCGGTGTGCTCACCGGCGCCGATACCGATGGTTGGCACCGAGACCTCTTTCGTGATGAGTTGGGCAAGCACATCGGGGATGCCTTCAAGTACTAAGGCAAAAACACCCGCCTCAGCCAATTCATGGGCGTCCTCGAGAAGTTCCCTGGCTGCTTCGCCAGCTTTCCCCTGGACCCGGTACCCACCCATAGCATGCACCGATTGGGGTGTGAGCCCAAGATGGCCCATCACCGGGATCTCGGCCGAAAGGATTGCCTTTACCACCGGAATCCGCTTGCGGCCGCCTTCCAGTTTCACGGCTTCGGCTCCGCCTTCGCGAACAAGTCGACCGGCATTTCGCACGGCATCGTCCACCGACACGTGGTAGCTCATCCACGGCATGTCACCCACCACCAGAGCATCCGGTTCCGTACGAGCAACGGCAGCCGTGTGATGGATCATCACATCGATGTCAACAGCCAGCGTGTCGTCGTAGCCGAGGACCGCATTCGCAACCGAGTCTCCTACCAGGATCATGTCGACCCCGGCGGCGTCGGCGATCCGCGCGGTAGGAGCGTCGTAAGCGGTCACCATGGTCAGCTTGGGACCGCCCTTGCGCGATAGTACGTGCGGGACGTTGATCTTGTCGGCCATGTTCGATTCCTCTCTCCCCACCCCGACGGGTTGGGGGACTCCATGAAATCTGGGCTTTGCCTTCGGTCCGATCGAACCTCAGCCGCCCCCGAGGGGTCAACCGTGCTCTGAACCAACACCTACATTACCGGATCGGGTTGTGAAACACTCCCCAGCCAACCCGAGCTCCCGGGTTCCCGGTACGCTGACGACTATGACCTCGCAACACACGTTCCTCGCCGATCTGGTCAACACAACCGAGATTCCCGTTGAGGGGACCCTCAGCAAGGTGGTGTACAAAGACGATCACGTTCGGGTGGTCATTTTTGCCTTCGACCAAGATCAGGAACTCACCGAACACACCGCCGCACTGCCGGCCATCATCCAGGTCCTGTCCGGACATCTCCGGCTGACGATGGGATCGGAGACATTCGAAGCCAAGCCGGGCGATTGGGCCCACATGTCCGCCGGGCTTCCCCACTCTGTCGAGGCCATCGAGCCGAGCATTATGCTGCTGACCCTGCTGCCCGCGTCGCTAACTCGGCAATTCCCGACGGCGATGGCAAAGAACCGGAAGCCCGAAAGCAAAGAAGCGGAAGTCCACGACTCGAAATAGATCGATTCCCGCTTCGACGCCCGGCCTCTACTGCTCCGGGCCCGCCGGCAAGGCCAGCTCGAACTCACTCCGACCGCCGGTGTGCCGGTAGCTGAGCGTGCCGTCCATCATCTCTGCCAGTTTCCGAGCTACGGAGAGCCCGAGCCCAAGCGAACCAGGAAGCCCGGGCGTGTCGTGGGCCCGGCGGAAGGGCTCAAAGATGGCTTCCCGTTCAGACTCAGATATCCCGGGCCCGCTATCGGCAACCACGATCTTGCACCAGGCCAGGGTCGAATCGACCTCGATCCAGACATCTTCACCTCCGTAGCGGAACGCGTTGGTCACGAGATTCCGGAGAATCTGACGAACCCGTTGGGGATCCGCAACCGCCCAACCTCGAGCTTCCTCAAAAACAATCGACCGGGTGGTCGAAGTTCGCAAATGATTGGTTTCCGTCAGTACCCCCTCGACCACCCGCTGCAGGTCAACCTTCTGAGAGATGACGGACACCTTCCCGATGTCGGCCCGGGCCGCGACGAGCAGGTCCTCAACGATCGCTGCCACCTCGTGGCTCTGATCGGCAATCATGTCGATGAATTCGGCTATCTCGGCCGGCTTGAACACCTGGTGGCTCGAGCGCAGCTCCTCAGACAGACCGACCACGGCGGTGAGCGGAGTGCGGAGTTCATGGGCGATCGTTGCCACGAACTCGTCTTTGGAACGAACCAACGCTTCCAGAGCGGCCTCAGCCGCCACCCGCTCGGATACGTCGGTGGCGACGCCGATCACTCTTTCGAGGCTGCCGTCCTCGTCGAATTGCGCCCGATACTGAACCTGGAAGAACGCATCGCCGAGCTGGACGACTTCAGAGAACGATTCGCCCCGCAAGGACCGCTCGACAGCAGAGAGGACTCCAGGAACGTCGGCATATACCTCGAGGGCTGAAAGGCCGACGACCTCACCGGGAACCAACCCGAGTTTCTCCAACCCGGCTCCCTCGGACAAAGTGAAGATGCCATGTGGGTTGTACTCGAAAAGGACGAGCGGCGCGCCGGTTATGGCCAGTTCGAGCTGTCTCTCGCTGACCACTAATTGACGGTCGAGTCGCTCGGCGGACTGCAGAGCGCCAGACGCAGAGATGAGCACCGCCACCATCCCCGGCAGGTACGTCAGCAAGCCGACCGCCCTGATTATCCATAGTTCGGTTTCCGACCAATCGCCGCTACCGACCAGGAGCAAGTGAACGACCAGCCATATGGTCGGATAGAGAACAAACCACGTTGCAGTCCGGACCTTCAACATGGCAAAAGCGCTCACGAATATGTAGGAGAAAGGGATGATCACCACCTCGGCCGGAAGTTGGCCGAGCACGGTGGCAGCCCCGATGGCGGTCGAGTCGACCACCAAAGGCAACCGAGCCGACCGGGACCAGCGACCTTCAAATCTCATCCAGGCATCTGCAGCCGCCCCCATTGCAACTCCGGCAACGAAAAGACCCACCGGCCATTCCCAGGCGAATACCAATGCCAAGCTCACCAGGAACATCACCCCGGCGATGACTAGACGCGTCAGGTGATAGCGGCGAGCCAGAGAGGTGTCCAGCCTCTCCATGTTCACCACATCGGCACGCGCGGAAACACCGGAATCGTCTCCAGTCGCCCGGCCGGTTCCCAGGCGTTCCGCAGTTTCTGTGCCTTGAGACATCTGGAGATAAGTATCGGCAGGCGAATTGCGCGTCTTGACCGCGCAACCACCCTTGGAAGCCGACCCAAACCGGAGCCCGTACAGGTACGAGCAATAGGACGGGAGGTGATCCCGGCTCGAAGGTGATCTCGCCTTTCTCTCTTCAACCAAGGCGCTCCCGCCGAGAACCATCTCTACTCTTCTCCCATGGCACGCAAAGACGTCTCGATGACCATCGAGGAGGCTCGGGCCTTCCTGGAAGCCGGCCGAAATCTCCAGGTCGCCACGCTCGGTTCCGACGGTTATCCCCATCTCACCACTGTCTGGTACGTGATAGCCGAAGATCGCATTACGTTCCGCTCATTCTCGAGATCACAACGGATCGTCAACCTGCGCCGAGACCCGCGCCTCACCGTGCTGGTCGAAGAAGGCAATTCGTACGACACCCTGCGGGGGGTGATGGTCAAAGGGCGCGCCCGGTTGATCGACGACCGCCCCACCGTGCTCGAGACCTACGGGCGGATCGCCGCCAAATACGAGGGGGGCGGGGGATCCGCAGCGCTGGATCCCGAGACGCTCGAGCTGCTATTTGGTCGGTACGCCGGCAAGAACACGGCCGTCATGGTCGAGTTGGAAGAAGTTGTTTCGTGGGATCACCGCAAGCTGCGAGGTGCCTATTGACGCGCGAGTCGGCTTTGGTCGTGCCGGTTCCTGAAGCCGAACCGTTGGTAAAGGATTTCCGGGCCCGGTTCGACCCGGCCGCCCCGGCCGGCTTGCCGGCCCACGTCACCGTGCTCTACCCGTTCATCGCACCAGAGGCGTTGGACGAACCGATTCTGGCGGCGTTGGCCGCGATCTTCGCCGGAGTGACCCCATTCGATTTCGTTCTCTCGACCATCTCCCAGTTTCCCGACCTGGTATTTCTGGCTCCCGATCCGGTCGAGCGTTTCTCCCGGCTCACCGCCGCGATCGCCACGCGCTGGCCTGAAACACCACCATACGGGGGTATCTACAGCGACGTAACCCCCCATCTGACCGTGGCCCACACCTCCCACGGCATCGAGGAGATCCGCAAAACCCTCGAACCGGCGCTCCCGATCGCCTGTACGGCTCGCCAGGCCTGGCTCATGATCATGCGCGCCGGCAGCTGGTCCGTCCGGCGCCGGTTCCCGTTCGGCGCCACAACCCCCTGACGGCCCGCTGCGAGGCGGGCCGCGCTGACGGGTTTCGTCGGTCCTGGCACCCTCGATCGGCTGCACCTGCACCACTTCGAGATTCCCAATGAGGCGCCATCGTCCATCGTCAAATCCCTGTGGCCGGCCCGTTCCCACTAGTGGCATCGGTAGCAAGAACACGCTCGCCCCTGGTTCTCCCGCGCAGGTAAAGCGCGATGGGCGAAATGCCGATAGACGTGGCTATGGACTACCCGCCGTCTGATCCGTACGAGCTGCCCGTCGATTCATTCGACACGTCCTCGACCTCCGGGCTGATCCAAGCCACGTATGCGTCCGGAGTGATCGCCACAAAAAAGCGGGGTCCGTGGGTGCTCGTGGCCAGTGCCGTGGCAGTGTTGGCCCTCGTCGGTGGCGGAGGGTTCTTCGCTCTCCAGGCCTTCACCGCCGTCAGTCAGGCACCCTCCACTTCCATGCCCCCGGATACAGATGTCTACTTCTCGGTGGACCTTCTCCAGCTGACCGGCGAAGACACGACCGGGGCACTGGTCAACACGATCAGAGGAGTCCTCGGCCGGCTCGGTGAGGATATCAACGACCCTGAAGACCTGATCGCCGACCTCGACGCTCAGCTCCAGGCATCTGCCGGTTTCGATTTCAGCAACGACATCCAACCCTGGATCGGTCGGACGATCGGGGTGGGAGTTCTCGGCGGCGGGTGGGATCCAATGGATTACACAACGACCCCTGATGTCCTGGTGGCCGTCGAAGTGAGAAACGAGGGTGAAGCTCGAGATTTCTTGGAGACTTTCCGAGTCTCTGCGGGTCGTGAGGGAATTGTCCTGGCGCCGATCGAGTATGGCGGTGTTGACCTGCTGGCCTGGGCAGACGCCGGGACCGATGCAGCCATCGGCGTGTCAGATGGAATGCTGCTGGCCGGCACCACCCGAGCCGTGCAGCGCGGCATCGATGCTCAGAGCGGAACTTCTTTGGCCGACAACCCGGCCTTCGCAGAGGTCACCGCATCGCTCCCGGACTCGCGCTTGTTCACCGGTTGGATCGACGCAGGTTTCTACCGTTCGCTCTATGAGGACCTGCTCACCGACTTCGGGGAAATCTCACCCGACGTCGAGCTGACCCAGAACTCATTGGACGGTTGGAGGGGAGCCGCCCTGGCCGTGACCGTCACCGACGCAGGCGTTGCCTTCGATGGAGTCGTCCTGTTCGAAGATGGGCAGGTACCCGATTGGTACACACCGGAGTTGCTTGGTACGGGAGCCGTCCCCGCCCTCCTGCCGACCGACACGCTCGCCTTCGTGGAGTACGGGAGCCCGGCGGGGATCTGGTCGTCCGTTGCGACCTCGATCATGGGCCTGCAGTCAGGTTATGAGGACGAGCTCGATACCTTCGCTGAAGAACTCGGCTTCCATCCGATCGACGACTTCGTCGCATATCTGGACGGCGCCCTCGGTGTTGCCCTGCTCCGATCCGGAGATGGTCTTCTAGCCGCCGAAACGGGTTACCCGATCGGGTTGGTCGGATTCGTCGGCACGTCTTCGCCGGATCCGGTGCGGGCTTCCCTCTCGAAGCTGAACGACCTTCTGGCCGATGAGGGAATGCCGGTTTCCACCTCGATGGTCGCCGGAAACGAGTTCTACGTCTTCGAAGATGACGGAGCAGAGGCGGTGGCCTATGGTGTCACCGGCCAGCGCTTCCTGATCGGTACAAGCAGCAACGACCTGGCCAGGATCGGCGCCGGCGGACCAGATCTGACCACCAATCCGAGCTTTGCAGCCGCGATCGACGCCCTTCCTGGCGAAGAATACGTGGTCTCCTTCTACGCCGATGTGGCGGCGATGGTCGACGTGTTCGGAGCGGAGGGCGACGTGCGAGTGGCCCTCGAGCCATTCACGGCCGTGATCGCCGGAACCAGTATCGATGGGTCTGTGTATCGCGGCTCCTTGATGGTGCTGATCGACTACGACGGCTAGATCAGGGGTTTTGACGTCACAAAGACACGAATACGGTGTGTCTACGACCTGTCTGCAACCCCTAAACTCCCGGGTTCCGCATCCATTGAACCCGTCCGTATTCGGCGATGATCCCCGACGAGGCGAGGCCGCCGCTCGGGTCGGCTCGTGGCGCCGGGCGTACTCGCCCTTCAGCGCCGGAACTTCCAAACCGGCAAGGACATACCGTCTCAGAACCATGCGTCCCGCGGAATCGAAGCCGCAACAATGACCAGCGTCACCAGGATCCCGACTGCAGCGGTCCGGTAGGCCGACGACGCTCCGAATTTTATGGCTCGACCGACGACCGCGTGCCCGACCCCGAGGGCGATGAGCATGCCGACCGGATGGATCCAGGCACGGAAGACATCGAGGTCCCATCCGCTCGCGGCGATCCACAGGAATAGGCCGATGAGAACCTGGATATCGAGCATGATCAGCGAGAACATAAACGGCTGAGCAGTGCTCTTCTCGAGGGGGGCGGCGTCCGAAGACCGGGAGAATCCGTATACAAGCGCAGCAACGAGCCCCACCAGTACGAGCCACCGCCAGATGGAATGTGTGGTGACAAGCGTGTCGGCCATGGGTGTTCAGCCTTTCTCAATAGTTGAGGATTGTCGAGCGTATCGTCGGCCAGGTCAAAAGGGAATGGACGTAACTTCGGGGTTTGGGCAAGATATCTACCTAGAGATCAACAAACCGCCTAACCATGACCGGCCGGCCAGTCATAACGCCCCGAGAGGACCCGAAACCATTGAGTGAGATTCGAGTGGCCATCGTCGGAGTGGGCAACTGCGCCAACTCGCTCGTCCAAGGGGTCGACTACTACCGGACCGCGGTGCCCGGCGACTCGGTCCCGGGTCTCATGAACGTGCGGATGGGCGATTACCACATTGGCGATCTGCGGTTCGTGACCGCCTTCGATGTGGACACGACCAAAGTCGGTCTGGATCTCTCCAAGGCGATGTGGGCAGGCATGAACAACACCGTGCGCTTCGCCGACGTCGGAGATCTCGAAACAGAGGTGCTGCGCGGACCGACGCTCGACGGGCTCGGCGCCTACTACCGCGACTCTGTTGAGGAATCGATGGTGGACCCGGTTGACGTGGTCGCAGCTCTGCGAGAGGCGCGGGCGGACGTGCTGGTGAACTACCTGCCGGTCGGCTCGGAAGAGGCGACCCGCTTCTACGCCGAAGCTGCGTTGGAGGCGGGGGTGGGGTTCGTCAACTGCATTCCGGTGTTCATCGCCTCAAACAGATCGTGGGCCGAGAGGTTTCGTACCGCAGGGATCCCCATCATTGGCGATGACATCAAGTCGCAGGTCGGAGCGACCATCGTCCATCGGGCACTGGCCCGCCTTTTCGAGGAACGGGGCGTCGATCTGGAGCGGACGATGCAGCTCAATGTTGGCGGCAACATGGACTTCAAGAACATGCTGGAAAGCGACCGGCTTGAGTCAAAGAAGATCTCCAAGACGCAGGCCGTTACCTCCCAGATCCCCTACGATCTCGGGGACGGCAATGTTCACATCGGGCCATCCGACTTCGTGGCCTGGCTCTCAGACCGCAAATGGGCCTATATCCGGCTCGAAGGAAGATCGTTTGGTGGCGTCCCCCTCAATCTCGAGTTGAAGCTCGAGGTGTGGGATTCGCCGAATTCGGCGGGAGTGGTGATCGACGCCATCCGGACGGTGCAAATCGCCAGGGACCGTGGCATGGGTGGACCGCTGCCAGGACCTTCCGCCTACTTCATGAAGAGCCCCCCGGTCCAATACCTCGATGAGGAAGCTCGTGACTTCGTCATCGACTTCATCGCCGATGGCGAGGCAGAGGAAGACCGCATCATCAGCTACCTGGCTGGGTAGGGGTCCGCTGAGCGATGCCGTTGCGTAGATCGGCCAGCAGGCGTTCCATTCGGCTGGATGGGCAACGTATGTTGCTCGGCGGTCTCCAAGTCACCCCACCAGAACCCGGGTCAGCCAGTAGCCGGCTGCCCCGAGCAGGATGGTTCCGACCAGCGACCGCCGGGTGGCGACGGCTCCGACCACGCCGCCGGCCGCACCGCCCAGGGCAGGGGTGACGGCCAGGGATCCTTCGGGCGCAACCAGTCCGCTCGTTGCCAGCGCTACAAAGAGGGCCAGCGGAAAGACTTCGAGAAAGCGGCCAAGTAGTCCCTCCGGGACCGGTCGGCGACGGGCCAGGAACGCCACCCGACTGCCAAACGTGACGATGGCGACCAGCACGATCAAGGCCAGGTCATTCACGAATGGCCGTCCCGATGAGCGCGGCAGCCGTCGCCGCTCCGGTGATCTGCCACGCCTCCGGGAGGACCAGTGTGCCCAGCATCGCAGAAGCCACCGCCAGGCCGACGACCAGCCAGTCGCGACGTGTGCGTATCAGCGGGGCGGCCAGGCCGAGAAACAGCAGAGCGAAGAGCACGTCGATTCCGAGCGCGGCCGGGTCGATGGCTCTCCCCACAAAGGCCCCAACCGCGGTTCCCGTCACCCAGGCGGAATAGAGCATCACATCCGCGGCCGCCTTGTAGGCCACCAGGTCGGGGACCCCGGTTTGCGAGGCACGCAGGGTTAGACCAAATGTCTCATCGGTGAGAACCCAGGCGAGGCTCACTCTGGTTCGAAGTGAACGCTCCCCAATGAGATCTGCCAGTTTCGCGGACATCGGCAAGTGGCGCAGGGCAAGGCCGGTAGTGGCTACCAACACCGGCCCAGGACCAGCCACCAGCAACCCGACCAGGGCAAACTGGGCGGCCCCGGACACGACGACAACCGACGAAACGACCGCCAGCCAGGGTGCCAGACCGGTTTGCACGGCCAGTACCCCAAAAGCGATCCCGAACACTCCCACCGCCAGGAAAACGGGAAATCCATCTCGGAGACCGCGCCGGAACGAAGCAGAGTCGAGCATCCCAAGATGGTAGAAGGCCTGGCCCGAGAACTCTTATCGTGAGACAAACCCACTAGGCACACAGCCTCTTCCGACGTACGTTACAAACTGGGGTCAAGCGCCTCTTCTTCCGCCGCCGGGGCGCGAGTCCGACTCCCGGAGGAGGTGTAAACACATGCGGTTCGAAGAAACTCGCACTATGCCGATCGAATTGAAGAAGGGCTGGGACTACCTCAACGATTTCCGGCGCTGGCCCGATTTCTATGCCGGATTCGATCACATCGTCGAACCCGAAAAGGGCGCCTGGAGCAAAGTGGGCGACAGCGTCCGCTTCACGTACCGGCTGCTCGGTCGGAGTATCGAAGGCGTCCTCACACTCGACGGGCGCGACGAGGGTGCGATGGTGAAGTTCAGCAGCAAGATCCCTGCGCTCCCCGAGGTCATCCAGGAATGGCACTATACGGACCTCGATGACCACTTCATCCTGCGCGTCGTGCTGGAGACGGAAGGGGCAACCAGCTTCATGGGGCGCCTGATTGAAGCCACGCTGCTCCCGAAGGCCTTGGAGAAAGACCTGAAACGGACGATGGACAACCTCGAGGACATCTTCGAGATGGGCATCCCCGACTAGTTAACGGGCGAGCAGGTCCGAGGTAACCGACTGCCCAGTGCGAAGGGGCCCGAACACGGGCCCCTTCGCGCTGCCGCCTCCCTCAGACCTTCCGGGCGAAAACCACCACTTCAACCAGCGAGGGTCCGGCTGCCGAGCGGGCGGGGCGGGCCGAGTTCGAGCGTACGGACGACTCAACTGTTCTCGCAGGTGGGGATCGGTAGGTTGCTCAGATCAATCCACTCGGTCGGGAAATCGGCCAAGCGAACCCGTTCGATCCGCGGATCGTTGCGCAACAACTCGAGCGCTGCAACGGAGACCTTTGCCTGCACCACCTCGAGCAGCACACCGGGGTCGCGTAGGGCGAGGGCCGCCTGTTCCATGACCGCAAAGGCGTTCAAGGGAATATGGGCGCCGGTCACGGGAGTGGTGCTGTTTTCCATCTCCTGTCGCGATTTCTCGGCTCGCTCGACCCCGTCCGGGTAGGCAAATCGGCTGGCCGTTGCGACGGGCCAAGCAGCATCGGACCCGGGAAAGCACTCGTAGTCCGTTCGCCAGACGGAGATCAGCTCTGCGCCAATGTCGGCCATGAGCTGTTCCGCTTCTGTCAGATTCAGTGGATCGGCTAACACGAGCCCCGCGGTGACAACCCCGTCGGAGTGCGTTGATGCCAGCAAGTCGAAAGCGCGCTCGTCCAGTACCGGGAGTCGCCGGGCCGCCTCATCTTCGTAGTTCTGTTCGGCAGCCTGCTGCTGATCTATCGACTCTTGGGTCGGGGTGGTGGTGACCGGTACGACGTCCGGACCTCCGTCGCCGCAAAGTTCCCAGAAACGGACGAATTGGTCGGAGCTGGAGAACACGCAGGTGTCCCGCCCTGGATTCCAATCCAGGTACACCATCCCCTCGATGCAGCGGTCGGGTGTTTGGGTCGCACACCAAGCCTCGAGATCGACGGGGGTGGTAGCGGCTGCTCTGTTTGCAGACGCACTGCCGGCCCGGCCCGGGTCATCGGGAGCGCACGCAACCAGTCCCACCATGATCAGGAGCACAAGGACGAGTCTCTTCATGCAGGTATGACGCAACTGGCGGTCACCGGGTTCCCGACTGGGGCAGCCTGACATTGTGAAGGGGCAACCGGAACGCAACCCGGCCGCCCGGGCCGGGTTCGATGGCGATCGACCCGCCATGCGCCTCAACCAGACCCTTGGCGATCGCCATCCCCAGACCGGCTCCACCGTGGGTTCGGGAACGAGCCGCGTCACCCTTGGCGAAGCTCTCGAACACATCAAGACCCTCGGGAAACCCCGGACCCTGATCGACGATCCTCACGGTGGCGTCTCGTCCACCGTCCCCAACCTCGACCCGTACATGCGAAGAAGCGGGCGCATGCCGGATGGCATTGTCGAGGAGGTTCCGAATCACCCTTCCCAGCTCGCGCTCGCCACCCAATACCGTTATGTGATGATCAGCATCGATGTCGATCTCAATGCCTCGCCGGCGCGCCACCGGTGTCATGGCCTCAACCGCTTCGTCGGCCAGATCAGCCAGGTCGACGGGTTCGGTGCGGACATCCAGTTTCCCGGCCTCGATCTGAGCCAGGAGGAAGAGGTCTTCAACGAGACCCGACAACAGATCGAGGTCGGACAGCATCGACCGCAAGTAGCGATCAGGGTCCTCAACAACGCCGTCCTGTAGCGCTTCGACGGCTGCCTGCATCGAGGTCAACGGTGTGCGGAGATCATGCCCTATGGCGGCCAAGAAAGCTCGTCTGGACTGTTCCACCTGGTCCCGATCGGCCCGGCCGGCCCGCAGGGAATCGATCATGCCGTCCATTGCCACGGCCACGATCCCCACCTCGTCGGGGCGATCCAAATCCGACCGGACCGAGAGGTCTCCCTCTCCTACTTGCCGCGCAGTCCCGGCCAGCCGCTCGAGATCTTCTGCGAGGGGGCGCGAAATCGTGGCGGCCAGCAGCGCACCGAGCACCACTCCCAGCCCGAGTGCGACGACCACCAGTCGCAGATCGTGCGACGACAGAAACATCAATTGAGCCGAAACAGCAACGGCAACGGCCACAACCGCCACGGCCGCCATCGACACCAGGAGCACGGTATGCCGCAAAGTGCGGAACCGGGCGGTGACCCCGGGCAACAGCCAGCTCGCCAGACCGGTCGCGGCCGCGATCGACCCGAAAATCACCAACAGCGCCGCGCGATCCGCAGAAGACGGTTGCATCGTGAATTCGGTGACTGCCAGCGCTGCAACTACGACGGCGATGAGCACCAGGAGAAACCTCATGGCTCGAACCGGTAGCCAACACCCCACACCGTCAACAACCAGCGGGGATCTTGTGGATCTGCTTCGAGCTTGGTTCGCAACCGGCGCATGTGCACCGTCACGGTGGCAGGATCCTGCCACTCCGCTGAGGAATCCCACACCTGTTGGAGTAGCTGGCCGCGCGAGAACACCTGGCGCGGATGTGAAGCAAGGAACGTCAGCACATCGAACTCTTTCGGAGTCAGGTCGACTGTCTTCTCCCCGACCTTGACCTCGCGCGCCTGCGGATCGATCGTCAGACCTTCGAAATCGAGCCGGGTGCCCGGTTCGGTTGGATTCGAGCGGCGCAGCACTGATCGGACCCGGGCGGCAAGCTCACGAGGGGAGAATGGTTTCACCACGTAGTCGTCCGCACCCAGTTCGAGCCCGAGCACCCGATCGGTTTCGTCGGCGCGGGCCGTCAAGAGGATGACCGGCACCGAGCTGGTCTTTCGCAATTCCGCTAGGACACTGAAGCCGTCTTTGGAGGGAAGCATCACATCGAGAATCAACAGATCTGGCGGCCGGGCCCTGGCGAGATCAAGAGCCGTCAATCCGTCCCCGGTTGCGTCAACCCGGAACCCATCCCGTTCGAGATAGCGTGTCACCACTTCGCGCACCATCGGCTCGTCATCAACGACCAGCACCCGTCCGGCCGGATGTGTTTTCGCGCTCACAGGTGCAGGTTACGAATCCTGAGGTGGAACTCAACAACGATGACCGATGTTTCGAGTTTGTTCATGCCCGGCAATGGTGCTCTAGCCTGGGAGCCTCAATGCCGACTCCACCTCTCAACATCGCCCTGTTCGGTTCGAAATTCATGGGCAAGGCGCATTCCAACGCCTGGCTCCAAGCCGGCCACTTCTTCGATCTACCGCGACGGCCGGCCCTGCATACGATCGCAGCCCGCGACGCTGACTACCTCGAGCGGTTCGCGAAGCAGTGGGGTTGGGCCGGCTGGACGACCGACTGGCGGACTGCCATCTCCGACCCGGTCGTCGACCTGGTGGATATCGGAACCCCAAATCACCTGCACCGCGAGCAGGCACTGGCCGCCCTGGAGGCGGGGTTGGCGGTCGCCTGCGAGAAGCCGCTCGCCGGAACCATTGATGACGCCCGGGAGATGAGAGACGCGGCGCGTCGAACGGGGGTCCCTACGTTCGTCTGGTTCAACTACCGCCGCGCCCCGGCCCTGGCCCTTGCCCACCAGCTGGTGGCGGAGGGGCGACTCGGTCGTATCTATCACGTCCGAGCCGCCTACCTGCAAGGGTGGGGAGGTCCAGACACCCCGCTTGGCTGGCGTTTCCAGAAATCCCGGGCCGGATCGGGCGCGCTCGGCGATCTCATGGCCCACACCATCGATCTGGCCAGGTTTGTGACCGGCGACGAAATCGCCGAGGTCACGGGAGCCATCGAGGAACGGTTCATCAAACAAAGGACACGGCCCGACGACCCCACCAAGAAGGGGCGCAGCTCAGTGGACGATGCAGTCCTCTTCCTGGCCCGCTTCCGGGGCGGAGCGGTTGGCTCCTTCGAGTCCACTCGCCTGGCAACCGGCATCAAGAACTCGAACCGCATCGAGATTCACGGCGAGCAGGGGGCGGTACGCTTCAATTTCGAGCGGATGAACGAACTGGAATTCTTCGATGGGAACGAGCCGCCCCGGACACAAGGATGGCGGACCATTCAGGCCATGCATGAGGCGCATCCTTATGCCGCGAACTGGTGGCCGGATGGGCATTGGCTCGGATACGAACACACTTTCGCCAACCAGGCGGCCGACATCGTCGTGGCATTGAGCGGTGCCGATCCAATCGTACCCATCCCCGATTTCGAAGACGCCTTCACCACCCAACGGGTCATGGAGGCAGCCGTCCAGTCCGCACGACATCGAACCTCTGTGAAGCTCTCGGAGGTCACATGAGCTCAACCCGCCGCCTCACTCACCAGGATGCAGCCCGGATCGTCGACGTCGTGCGAGGCGAACTGGAGGCGAGCCGGCTGGGCGCCGCCGTCGCCGTTGTCGACTCACATGGCGAGCTTGTGGCCTTCCTCCGAACCGACGGATGCCGGCTGCCGTCCATTGGCATAGCCATCAACAAGGCGTACACCGCGGCCCGCGAACAGATCGAAAGCGGGAACCTGGGCGAGCGGTCGCGAGAAGAGGGCTTTCCGATGACGAACTTCGGGGAGCTTCGCTACGTCACTTGGGGAGGCGGGGTTCCGATCAAAGTCGATGGCCAGACCATCGGAGCAGTCGGGGTAAGTGGGTTACCTGAAGCGGAGGACATCGGCTTGGCTCGGAAGGGCGCCAATCTGATCACCGGCTGAACCCGACGATCTCAGTCTGGGGCCCGTTCAAATGGGGCAAGCACCTCGACCCAACCAACCCAACAGATGACCCCGGCACTGTTACCGCCGCCAAGAACCTCGAGTATGGGTGAACCCCTGCGTCTCTTCCGTTCAAAGTTCAGCCGGCCTTGTTTCGAGTTTGTTTCGGACGCTGTTCCTACTGCGAAAGATTTGGTTGCGACGGTTATGGGGAGGCCGGACCCTCCGGTCCGAAAGGAGATCGACGATGAACCGACGATTTACCATCCTGGCGCTGGTGGCGGCCATGGTGCTGGTGATGGCCGCCCCGGCCTTCGCAGCCCCGGGCAAGCCGAATTTCGGCCCTGCCCTCTACGCCGACGGAGAGACATGGGGTACCAAAGGCACGACAAACCTGCCAGCCCCCAACGATCACAACCTACAGTCCTTCGACAAGCTGTTTGTGATCACCAACGGCGCTGAAGGACAACTGCCGGTGGCAGAGGCCGCTCCCGGCAATCCCGCCTACAACGGCGGACGGTGGTTCACCCAGACGGTTGAGTGGACGGAGGCCGGGGTCGCTGCTCACGCCACCCTTCCGGTGCTGACGTCATACGCAGACGTTATGTACCACGCGGGCCTCCGGCATCTGAACATCACGCCCGGTTCGTTCGACGGTGGGCCGCCGCCGTACTTCCAGTGCCCGTTGCTACCGGTCAAGTAAACAGTCCTCAGTCGAGTGACCGAGGCCCCCTCTCTACCAGAGGGGGCCTCGCCCATGTCCCTCATTGCCGGAACGACGATCTTCGTTGAGATTTGTAGGCTCGGTCGGTCCAGTCCGTTCGCTCCCGGCACTCGCCCGGCTCAACACCTCGATCGATCCAGCCATCATGACGGCCGTTACTACTAGAACCACTCCAACCACTTCCAGCCCGAAGTGGGTGACGAGGATGCCCAGGCCGCCAGGGATGACGGCGGCGCCGGCGGTAGCGGCGGCCAACTGGTAACCGACTGCGGTCGGCGTAAAGGCAGCTCCCACCCGACTCGGTGTGAGCGTCGTCTGCAGAGGAAAGATCGGACCGAGCGCAAATCCCATAACCACCAGGCCGGCCGGTCCAGCCCACTCAACAGGGTCAAGCCACAAGGCGGCCACCCCAACCAGAACCAGCAGCGAACTGCCCCGCAGGAGCCGGTGGATCAACATCCGGTGACCGATGACCCCCAATACCAACCGCGACACGGTCAAAGCGGCCCAGAAGGCCGTGACCGCTCCTCCGGCCGCGGCGGTCGACACCCCCCTCCCTTCGGTCAGCAAGCTGTAGGCCCACTGGCCGGTGCCGACCTCGACCCCTGAGTACAGGGCGAAGACCGTCAGCGCCCCCCACAACGCGTGGTTTCCATCGGGTCGAACAGGAAGAGACGCATCGACCGACTCGACCGTAACCTTCCACGCAGTACGGGTTCGCACATAGAGCAACGCCAGAACCCCCTGACCGACTGCCAGCACGACGAATCCGATCCGCCACGACGTGTCCGTTTCGATCAGGGTCGTCATCATCAGCGGTCCGAGGGTGGCGCCGACCCCAAACCCGGCGTGCAGCATCCCCATCGCTCGGGGCCCGTGACGCACGGCCACGACCGCATTGATTCCTGCGTCGATGATTCCACCCGCCAAACCAAGACCGGCGGCCGATACGAGCAGCCATATCCACCCCGGGGCGGTCGCGTATCCGATCAAGCTGACCGTCGCCAAGCCGGCGGCCACCATCAATGGGGGTCCCAGCTCAAAACGGCGGGCCAGTGAACCGGTCCCAACCGCAGCAAGGAAGTATCCAATGACGTACACGGCGATAACCAGCCCGAGATCGCCTATCGGTCTACCGAAATCAGAGGCGACGGTTGGCCAGGCAATCCCGAAGCCCGATTTGGGCATACCCAGCACAACGAAAGCCGCCATGCTGAGCGCCAGCAAACCGAATGACTTCCGCATGCCGGAGACGGTAGCGCCCGCAGGTACCACTAGGTTCTTCTCATGAAACCCCGACGGGTGACCATGTCTTCGTACGACACCACTCTGGTCGTCGACCTCAACCAGGGATGCCGTATCGCTTCGTTGCACGTGGGCGGACGCGAGCTCCTGATCACGACGGGACGGTCTCCCATCGAATGGGGCCTTTACCCGATGGCGCCCTACGCAGGACGGGTCCGCGACGGCAGCTTCGGCTTCGACGAGCGTCGCTACGAATTGCCGCGCACTCTCAACGGCCACGCCATCCATGGCACCGCCTACCTTCAAGAGTGGGAACAGAACGGCGATACGACTTTCGTGACCGACCTCGGTCCTCCCTGGCCGTTTCCGGGATTTGTCCTTCAAGAAATTCGGCTCGAGGACGGCTCCCTCAGTCTTCGTCTCGAGGTCCACGCGACCCAGGGTCCGATGCCCGCCTCGTGCGGGTGGCATCCGTGGTTCCGCCGGGTCGTCGACGATACGGCGTCGCACCTCGACTTCCGGCCCGGTTTCATGCTGCGCCGCGACCAGGACGGCATCTCTACCCTGGACAGGGCTGAGGTGCCGGAGGGTCCCTGGGACGACTGTTTCGGGGAAGTCGCGTCACCGCCGGTGCTCGAATGGCCCGGTTTCCTTCGTATGCGAGTGACGACGGACTGCGATTGGTGGGTCGTTTACAACGAGCGCGACTACGCCACGTGTATCGAACCGCAGACCGCTCCGCCCGACGCACTGAACAACTCCCCCCATGTTGTGCGACCAGGGCATCCGCTGGTAGCCAACGCCACTTTCCAATGGACCAAGCTGAAATGAGGAGACATGACTGACACAGTGCGCTGGGGCATCCTCAGCACCGCCGCCATTGGCACCGAGCAGGTAATACCGGCGATACAAGACGCTTCCAACTGCGAAGTGATCGCCATCGCCTCGCGTGATCTCTCTCGAGGTCGCGCAGCTGCCGACCGACTGAGGATCCCACGAACGTACGGAAGCTATGAGGAGCTCCTCGCCGACGGTGACATCGATGCCATCTACAACCCGCTCCCCAATCACCTCCACCGCGAGTGGTCGATCGCCGCCGGCCGGGCCGGCAAGCACGTTCTGTGCGAGAAGCCCTTTGCGCTCAGCTCGGCTGATGCGCAAGAAATGGTCGATGTTTGTGCAGCGGAAGGGGTGCAGCTGATGGAGGCCTTCATGTACCGGCTCCACCCATTATGGGCCAAAGTCCTCGAGATGGTGTCCTCAGGTGTCATCGGTGAGCTGCGCTCCGTCCAGACCCGGTTTGCCTATTTCAACAACGATCGGGACAACATTCGCAACCGGATGGACACGGGTGGGGGCGCACTCATGGACATCGGTTGCTATGCCATCAATCTGTCTCGTATGTTGTTTGGAAGTGAGCCGACTCGCGTCCAAGCCTCTGTCCTCAGGGACCCGGACTTCGGGACCGATATCGTCACTTCCGCCCTTCTCGACTTCGGTGGAGGCCAGGCGAGCTTCGTCGTCTCCACCCAGACAGAGCCAGACCAGGCGGTTCATCTGCTGGGATCGACCGGGCGGATCGAGGTCGAAATCCCCTTCAACCCTCCGCCGGATCGTGAGACCCGGATCTTCCTCACACAGGCGGAAAACCCGACAGCCGGCCCGGATACCGTCACGATCACGTTCCCGCCGATCAATCAGTACACCGTTCAAGCAGAGCTCTTCGCTCAATCCATCCTCGACGATGCGCCCGTACCCACTCCCCCGGAGGACGGGGTGGCCAATATGCGGGTCATCGAGCGAATACTGGAAGCGGCGAAGGGATAGCAACCAGCAACCAGCAACTTGGCCCAGCACCGTTCTGGCCGGGTGCTCGAAGCTGGGAGCGAAGCGGGCTGGAAGCTGGACGCTGGGAGCGAAGCGAGTTCCTACCCGTTCAGCTCCGTGGTCAGTTCGCGCACCCGGTGAATTCGGTTGCGCGTTTGCTCATCTCTCGACACCGGCTCAAGAACGGTACCCCGGCGGGTTCCCCATCGCCTCGCCACCGCGTCGGGGTGCTCTCCACCGAGCATCGAGGCCGCTTGGGCAGCTGCTCCAAGAGCCGCGAGTTCCTCTGCCTCGGGAATCTGGATCGCTCGACCGGACATCGCCTGAATGACGCTCCGCCAGGTGGAACCTTTCGATCCTCCGCCGACCAGAACCAGGGGCGCGTCGACCCCGATTCCGGAGCTGCAACGATCGATCACGTCGAGGGCATCGAGCAGACTGAGGACCGCACCCTGATAAGCACCGAGCAAGATCTCACCGGGCAGGGTCGTATGCCGCAGCCCGATAATGGAAGCCGCGGCATCGGGGAGATTCGGCGTCCGCTCCCCATCGAAAAACGGCAGAACCACTACCTCGGTGGGTGCGACCACGTCGTCACGCTCGAGCCCGAGCCAGGATGCCACCCGATCCACCGCCAGAGTGCAGTTGAGCGTTGCCGCCAACGGGAGGAAACGCCCGGTGGCGTCGGCAAACCCGGCCACCGTCCCGGAAGGATCCGCGCTGCGCGATTCGGAAACCATGAAAGCGGTCCCCGAGGTCCCCAGGCTGATGACCGGCACACCCGGCTCCAAACCGAGGCCGATGGCCGCGCCGGCATTATCACCCGTGCCGGGACCGACCGGAATACGGGCCGGAATACCAACGAAGTCGGCCGCTTCGCTGGTGACGTTTCCGGCCACTTCCCGCGGACCGAGCACGACCGGAAGGAGGGCGGGGTCGAGACGAATGGAAGGGTGGTCCAGGACCTCGTCGACGTATGCCTCCGTTGCCGTCGACCACCACCCGGTCCCCGACGTATCCCCTCGGTCGGAAACCCCGCGTCCGCACAGCCGTTCGGTCAGGAAATCGTGAGGTAGACGAATGGCGGCCGTAGCCGTGGCTACGTCAGGTTCCATCCGCCGCAACCAGGCCCATTTGGCTGCCGTAAACGAGGCGACGGGCACGAGACCGACCCGCTCGGCCCACCAGTTGGATCCCCCCAGAGCATCAATCAAAGTCGCCGCATCTGCGGCTGACTCTGTGTCGTTCCACAGCTTGGCCGCCCGAAGCGGTTTTCCATCGCCATCCAGGACCACCATTCCGTGTTGTTGCCCGGCAATGGAAATCGCGGCCAGTTCAGCTCCCCGGCCCGTCTGCCCGATCGCATCGCGTAGAGCGGTCCACCAGCCTTCGGGGTCCGACTCCCGCGCTCCGCCCGTCCCGGTGACTTCGTGGTTTGCTCTCCCGATCGCAACTGCTTCACCCGAGTCGACATCAACGATCAAGGCTTTCGTCGACTGTGTCGAGCAATCGATTCCGGCAACCAGTGGCACCATGAGCTCCTAACTGCAAACCGGAGGAAACGCGGACCTCGACCTCACAGATTTGCTCGCAGCCAGGCAATGTCCGCACCCTGTTCTTCAGAACCGCCTGGTGTTTCAACGACCACCGGTGCCCCGGCCTCCCGAACGACCTGTAGCAACAGCTCCGGGGGGATCTCACCCTTTCCGAGATTGGTGTGACGGTCGCGACGGCTGTCAAACGCATCACGGGAGTCGTTGCAGTGGATCAGATCGATCCGGCCGGTGGCGGCCATCACCCGCTCGACCAGGCCGGCGAGGTCTTCGCCCGCTGCCCAGAAATGGCAGGTATCGAGACAGAATCCGGGACCGAGATCTCCGATTTCCTCCCACAAACGGGCGATATCGTCGACCTGTCTGGCCATCGCCGCTCCCCCGCCTGCCGTGTTCTCGATCAGGATCGGTAGGTCAGTTTCGAGGGGTTCGAGGGCCTTCCTCCAGCGTTCCGGACCTTCCTCGATCGACTCTTCGTCGGTCACGTGACCGCCGTGCACGATCACTGCCGCAGCGCCAAACGCTCCGGCCGCTTCGAGCGTCTCGGCCAGGATCTTGCGGCTTGGGATACGCACACGATTGTTGGGCGACACCACGTTGATCAGATACGGAGCATGTACGTAGATAGGAACGGATGCCGCTTTGAGTTCTTCGCAATCGGGACGGGGCAAAGGCTTCTTCCACGACTGTGGATTCGATGCGAACATCTGCACGACGTCGGCTTTTCGTGACGCGGCTTCCTCGAGCGGATGAACATTGTTGACGTGAGCCCCAATGAGCATCCGAACACCTCTCCTATTCGGCGGAAGCCTCAACGTCGACCGACTGACGGAGACGCACCAACGAATCAACGATATCGGAGGCCGGTGGTGACCAGCCGGCCGTATCGATCAGCAGTTCGTTCGAACCGACCCAGCGGGCCCCCCACGGATGATCAGGCAAACCCGTTCGGTCAGCCACCTCGACCCGGATCGACGGGCAGAGGTCACCCTCATCGTTGATCACCTCATACCCAACATCGGTGAGCAGCTCCCACGGAACCAGGACCGCCGGGCGGAAGGGTCCATTCACCGCCAGGCGAATGCCCTCGTGATCCGCGACGAAGACCTTCTTGGGAAACACGAGTTCTTTGAGACCCCACAGCGTCAGGACGGCGCCGCCGATGATGAACAAAGCAGCAATGATCGTGTCGCGAGGTTCGAAGGCCGGCAGCTCTTCGGTCCCGTAAATGAGGTCTCGAAATACTCCGAACAACTTCTGGGCGAAAAAGAAATCAACCCCGATGAGCAGGAAAGGAACCCCGAGCAAGGCCAGCAGCCAGACTTTCCACGCCGATTTTTCGAACTCCACCGTTTCGCTCATTCCTCCACTCCAAGATCCTCGGGAGTAACCAGAGCCTGATATCGGAACCCGGCTCCAGCTATCCGCTCCAGCACGACGCCCCCGCTTCGGTCGACGAGAGCCATCACTTGCACGACCTGCAAACCCGAGGTTACCGCCACTTCGAGCGCTTCCAACAACGCTCCCCCGGTGGAGGTGGTGTCTTCGAGAACGGCGACGACATCTCCAGACCTCACCGGGCCGACCAGCCTGCCTCCCGCCCCGTGGCTCTTGGCCTCCTTGCGGATAGAGAACGACCGCAGAGGCCGGCCATTCTGCGTACTGATCATCGCCGCGGCCACGGCAATGGGGTCGGCGCCCATGGTCATCCCACCAATCGCAGTAACCCGACCGTCAAGCACTTCGAGAACGGCGTCGGCGACAATGAGACCGCCGCCTCCATCGAAGGTGGTCTGACGGGCATCGAGGTACCAGGAAGCAACCGCCCCGGATCGCAGCTTGAACGGTCCGTCGGTGCGTAAAGCATGGTCCCGAAGGTGCTCTATCAAAGCTCGACGTTTCGCCGAGAAATCCCTCAAGTATCCCCCATTCCGAACCGATAAAGCGAGTGGTTAGCCCACCTCCCGTGTTAGCCCGACCATAGCGACCGCCTTCCCCCAAGGGCGGTCGCTTCAGTTCCCGACTTCCCCGCCGCACACGAGCCCCCACCTGCCCGAAAGATCCACGTGGCATCCGGACATGCGAGAGTATGAGCGGAGTCATTACAAGGGGATCGACTTTCGTGGGAACTGTCTCAAGCTCCCAGGACAACGCGGGTTTCCAGCGCGCCTTCGACGAGCACTATCGGGACATACTCGCCTACGCACAACGGCGCTCGTCCCCGGTCGACGCTGAGGACATCGCTGCCGAGACCTTCACCATCGCCTGGCGGAGGTGGACGTCGGCACCGCCCGATGCAGTTCGTCTCTGGTTATTCGGCATCGCCCGCAAGGTGCTCGCCAACAGCAATCGAGGCCTCCGCCGGCGGGCACGGTTGTCAACCAAAGTGACGTCCCTCACCAACGGATCCACCCTCGACCCATCGTACGGCGAGCACGCCGACGTGGCCCAAGCGATGGCCATTCTTCGTTTCCAAGACCGAGAGATCATCCGTCTTCACTGTTGGGAGGACCTCTCCATCTCGGAGATCGCCGTCGTCCTTGGATGTTCTCCTAATGCAGCCAGCATCCGCCTTCACCGCGCCAAGCAGCAGCTCGGACAAGCTCTAGCTTCGATTTCCGGAGGTCGATCATGAATACCGACGATGCCTTTGATCGAGTCCGGAAGTCCAATCCCGTCGACCCCAAGGACCTCCCGGGAGCCCCTCTTGGAACGGCAAGCCGAATCATGGCGGGTCGCTCACCTCGCCGGTTCCGCCTCTCGGGCCCGGCCCTGGGCCTGGCTTCCATGGCCATTGTCCTGACCGCCGTGGCGCTGGCGACCACGATCCTGCCGAGCGGAACAGACGAACCGGCTGTGAACCAGGTTTCGACCACCACGACGTTGGACCCCTCGGCCACGACCACCACCGAACCGGGGTCGACGACGACCACTACCGCTGCAGTCCTCAACGGCAACGGTGCGACCGCTGGAGGGGTCGCACCCTGGTCGGCCGAGCCTCTTCCCCAAGCGGCCATACCGCAACATCTCATCGAGGATTGGGCGACGGCCGAGAATCAGATGTGGTGCTCGGTACTGTACCCGGCAGATCCCCTCGAACTGAGCGCCGGCGGCGTCAGCCGGTCCGCCGATTTCAGCGGCGGGTGGGCCGTAGCCTGGGATCTCCCTGATGGTCCGGGACGGTCCCGGGACAGCGGCTATTGCCCGGACTGTGGCCGGGGTGCCTACGGGGTGGCCGGAGCAGATATCACCGGCACCATCAACGATCTGAATATCTGGGTCGATCGCATCGCCTGGGATGACGGCAGCCGGGCGGGCTATGGCCTGGAAGGCCTGGAGCAACCCGGCTCGGGCGCTCCCGCGCTGAGCTACCTGTTGGTCGAAGGTCAGGGTTGTCTCTACAACGTCTGGTCGTTCCTCGGTGAGGAACACCTCATGACGCTGCTCAACTCGCTTCGGTTCGTTGAGGGAATGCAAGCCGAGCCCGTGGCACTCGTCGACCCCGCCACCATCGAGACCCGTGAGCCGGGTGAAGCACCCTGGCACCGGACCGGACTCGCCTCTTCGAAGGTCCCGTCGGTGTTCTTCGAAGAGTGGGCCGAAGACCTCGGCACCACGGTCTGCCCGATGATGGGTTTGGCCGATCTGGGGCCTGAGGGCGAAGGAGCCACCGCCCGCCGGGCCAACGGTGACAGCGCCCTAATCGTCGCCTGGGACCTTCCCGATGGGCCGGGTCGCTACGGCTCGGGTGATTACTGCGCGGACTGCGGACGGGGCGCATTCGGAACGAGCTTGTGGCAACACGAGGGTTTCTACCAGCAGGAATGGAATCCAACGCTGCGTTTCGATGATGGAAGCAACGTTTGGGTCTTTCCGGAGCTCAGTATGGATCTGCCCGCCGACCGGATCGTGCATCTCGACCCGGAGACCGGTGCATTGGCTCCAGAGGCCTACCTGGCGCTCATCGAGGTGGCCGAGCATCCCGGCTGCCTCTATCGCGTGTGGTCATCGTACGGGCCCGACCACGTCGAATACCTGGTGAGCCAGCTGCGGTACATCGAGAACTGACGGCCGATCGAGCGGCGGACTAGGTTCAGCCCATGAATCGACCCCATCCCCGCCATGTCGTCGGTAACTGGCGTAATTCGGATCTCCCGTTTCTGGAGAAGCTGGCGCTCGTAGCCAAGAACAACGCCATCAAACTCAAGAACCGATCGGATTGCTGCGGGAATCACGGCGAGCCCGGTTGTTGAAAAGGTCCCGACGCGCCCGGTTCGGGCGCAGCACACGGGCACAACCACGACGATTGAAGAGCAGAAAGCGCATCGTCGCCCTCTCCTCCGGCTGTCCGGTGCTTCGCCTACTTGCCGAACCGGCGGTGGCGCCGAGTGAAATCACGCAAGGCTCGAAGGAAGTCAACGCGCCGAAACGCCGGCCAGTACACGTCGACAAAAGCGAACTCTGAATAGGCCGACTGCCAGAGGAGGAACCCTGACAGTCGCGATTCGCCGCTCGTGCGAATGACGAGGTCGGGATCGGGGAGATCGGCTGTGTAGAGATGGTCGGCGATCCTTTCTGCGTCAATGTGATCCGCCATCTCCTCTGCCGGTATCCCGGCCGCGGCCAGCGACGAAACCAGATCATGGACGGCGTCGACGATCTCTTGGCGTCCCCCATAACCAATCGCGATGGTCAACCGGCGGCGACCATCGCCGGCGCGTTCTTGAGCCTGTTTCGCGGCACGGACCAGATCCGGGGGAAGCAGATCCAGACTCCCGATGAAACGCAGCTCGAAGCCGTAGCGCTGAGCAAGTTCGGGCAACCTCTCAAATAGCCCGATCAACACCTCGAAGTACGGCTGCAGCTCTTCGGCCGGGCGAGCCAGGTTTTCTTTGCTCAACAACCAGCCGGTGATCGCCGGAATGTCGATCTGTTGCGCCCATCCGAGGAACTCGTCGAACTTCCGCATGCCGACCCGATAACTTGACTCGTAATCCGCCAGGCCTTCAGCCCGGGCATACCGTCGATGGCCGTCGAGGATGATCCCAATGTGGCGCGGCAGCCGCTGTGGGTCCATCTGTCGAAGCAGACGGTCCTCATACAGCCGGTAGATCGGCCGCAGCAGCGTTCTTTCCTGACTCATCGATCCCCCGCTTGGTCAAGCGTTCATGGTACTGCCCCTCAACGCTTGCCCTACCCCGGAGGTTCCGCCGGGCACACCTCGTCGTACTCCGCAATCAGCATCATCGCCGGCAGTAGGCTCGGAGGGTGGACCGTGTCACTCTCGGAAAGATGCATCACCCGGTCCGGGGGTTCCTCCACGGCACGGCCGCGGTGTTTTCGTTCGCCGGGATGCTCGTGCTGGCCGTGCAGACGTCGTCGGACCGGCCTCGGATGTTCACCATGCTCGTATACGGGGGAAGCATGGTTGCCTTGTTCACCACCAGTTCGCTCTACCACTCCGTGCCATGGAAAGAACGCTGGAAGAAGCGCATGCAGCGCTTCGACCACTCGATGATCTTCCTGCTGGTGGCGGGTACCTACACCCCGATCGCCTTCAATGCCCTGACCGGCCCCTGGAAGTGGATCACGCTCGGGGTCGTTTGGGGTATTGCCGTCTTTGGGATTCTGCAGAAGATGCTCTTTCCCAAGGTGCGGAACTGGTTGTCGTTCACGCTGTACATGGTCATGGGCTGGTTTGCCGTGATTCCTGTTCGGGAGCTGTTCGATCGGCTCCCGGTCGAGGCGATGGTGCTCCTCATCATGGGCGGAGCCTGTTACTCAGTCGGAATGATCCTCCTCGTCACTAAACGGCCTCGGCTCTTCCCCCGGATCTTCTCCTATCACGAGGTGTTCCACGTGCTGGTGATCTCGGGCGCCCTCCTGCACTTCCTGATGATCCTCATCTACGTTGTGCCAATCGAGCGGCTGTGATGGACATCGACGACGATTTCATCAAGCTGCGGACGACCACCGTCGACCTGTCCGACGGCACACCCGTCCGGGTCCGACCGATCGTTCCGGCCGACAAACCGCGGATCTCCGAGGGACTAACCGAGCTGTCGGCCGAATCGCGCTATTTGCGGTTTCTTCGCCCGGTCGATCATCTGTCTTCTGAGGAACTCACGTACCTGACCGAGATCGACTACCGGACCCATTTTGCCTGGGGAGCCGAGCTCGCTCGAGGTCGCCAACACCGCGGGATCGGCCTGGCGCGCTACGTGTGCCTTGCGGACGACCCGACGATTGCCGAGGCGGCGGTGGCCGTACTCGATGCTTACCAGGGGCGGGGACTAGGGGGCATCCTGCTCAGTTTGCTGGCGGAATCGGCGCTGGAGAACGGAGTGCGGCGATTCCGGTCGTACGTGCTGTCTGATAACCGCAAAGTCCTGGCCGCTCTCCACGCTCCCGGCATCGAGAGGCGGGAAGAAGACAGCATGGTCCGTTTCGATATCCCTCTGCCGTTGCCTGCCCATGCAGTTCGCGATTCCGCCCTCTACGAGACCCTGCGAGCTGTGGCGCGAGGCGAAGTAGTGGTCCGGTCGCCTCGGTAAAGAGCGATTCCCGGTTGAGTGGTGTCAGAGATTGAAGATAGAGGTCAGTTCGTCGACGGCCCGCCGGACGCCGTTCTCAGCACGAAGCTTCACGCCAAGGTCAACCGCCCTTCGGCCCATTGCCGGATCGGAGGTGGCCGTGATCGCCCCGGCCAGGGACTCCGGAATGAGCTTGCGCCGCGGCAGGTTCAGTCCGACTCCCAACGCTGCCACCCGCTCCCCCCAGAAGAACTGGTCGGCGAAGGAAGGCACCACGATCGACGGGATTCCCGACTGCAGGGCCGTCCCCGTCGTGCCTGCCCCACCGTGATGCACGACCGCCGACATCTGCGGGAACAGCCAGTCGTGACGGATCTCATCGACCACCAGCACGTCGTCGCTCGAGTCGGGAACGGTGAGTCCACCCCATCCCGTCAGCAGGATCGCCCGTCGACCGGCCTGCCTGACGGCGGCCAGCACCAGGTCGGCGAGTTCCTGGGGCCGCCGCTCAGGACGGCTGCCAAATCCGACGTAAACAGGGGCCGGGCCGTCATCCAGGAACTGCGTGACACGCTCCGGCGGGCGCCGGTTGTCGCCGACCGCCGGGAACCAGTATCCGGTCACCTTCACAAGGGCGGGCCAGTCGGTCGGCGGTGGCACTACGGCCGGCGAGAACCCGTACAGAACCGGCATCGACCGATAGACGGGCCGGTACAGCCCCGATACGGGGAGCGGGCCGAGTCCCAGGCTTCTCCGCCATCGGTTGACCTCACGGCGGAGCGGCTGCCAGGTGATCTGCTCGGCGGCAACATGTGACCAGAGGTTCCAGAATCCGGGCCCTCCTGCTTTCACGAACATACTGGGGAGCTCCCGAGTGCGTGTCATGGGCTGCAGATAGGCCGCAACGGCTGGGATCCGGGAAGCCTCCGCCAGGTGGTAAGCGGGAAAAGCCAGAACGGAGAACAAGACCGCACCGGTTCCCGCCATGGCCGTCTCACAATCCTGCAGCAACTGCGAAAAGAACGGTCCGGAGACATCGAGCAGGCGCCGCATGATCCGGACCGGGTTGCGTCCGCTCTCGAGCCATCGTTTCCCGGCCTCATCCTCCACCAATTGGCGCGGATCGCCGGTGATCGGGCTGAACTCGAGACCCGCCTCCCGGATCTCCGGCCGGAACCGGTCGTGGGTGGAGAGGCGCACCGTGTGCCCCGCCAGCAAGAGTCCCTTCCCGAGGGCGAGATACGGCTCAACGTCGCCGCGGGATCCAATGGTGACGATGGTGATGTGCACGAGACCATCGTCCCTCGGTATCCATCGATAGACAAGGCGTGGGCACGTTCGTCCGGGCCCCGGACATCGAGAACCCGCACAAGTGGAACTTCGCAACGGAGCTATCACCTGTTGAGTGGACCGATCGAGGAGTGTCGCGTTATCGGTCGGGCAACTCGATCGCGTATTTGATGGCAACCGTTGACCCTCCCGCACCGACGGTCAACGGCACCACTACCCGGGCCTGGTCGATGAGGCAGATGCTTTCTTGCTCGGATTCGCAATACACGATGTATAGGTCGCCGGTGATCGAGCCGGTTCCAGTGTTGAAGGTGGCCGGTATCTCCAGCGGGAACGAGGGGTTCACGACCGAACCGGTGGCTTCCGACGCCAGATCCGCTACGCCCCCGTCAACTTTCCACTCGAAGCGGGAGGGAGCCAGCGGGTTGACCTTGTACCCGGACGGCAAACCCACTTCCAACAGCAAGCGGCCGGCTCCGGGTGCCACGGCCATTTGATCGAGTGTCACCGTTTTCCAGGGGAAGGCACCATCGCCTGCATCAATGACAAATCGCTCCAGTCCGGTGAGCACCAGAGTCTCCGTCTCGCCGGAGATTTGATCGATGACCCGAACCGAATGATTGTTGGTATCGGCCACGTAGAGCTTGCCGTTGGCCGCGCTGATCCCACCGGGTTCATAAAACAACGGGTCTGGTCCATCCCGCCAACCCCGCCCACCCACCAGAGTGGTCACCTCCGCGGTCTCAGGGTCGATGCGCTTGATCTTTGAGTTGTAGGTGTCGGCCACCCACACGTACTCCCCATCGACGACCACGCCAAGCGGGTGCTGCAATCGTGCCGCAGTTCCGACCCCCTCCTCGTCGCCGAACGTGAAGAGGTCCTGGTCGCTGCCGGCGAGGATGTTCACCATCCGATCATCACCGTCGACGTCCGCCCAGCGAATGGAGCTGCTCTCTGAGTCGGCGAAGTAGAGCCGCCCTGTTCCGTCGAGCGCGACACCACTCGGCTGGGCCAATTCGGCCTCGGCCAGCGGCCCGTTTACGGTGCTCTCCCGGGCGTTCCCGGCGTAGGGTGCGGCTGTTCCCTCCTCGAGATCAATCACCCAGATCTGGTGGTACCCGGCCATCGCCACGAACAAGCGGTTCTTGTCGATCGTGAGGTCCCACGGAGAATTCAGACCGGTTGACAATGCAACACCGCCCGTCGGGGGAAACAAACCCGCGTGACCGGTTCCTGCCACCTTGGAAACCTGCCCGCGGGAGAAATCGACCATGCGAATCAGATGATTCTCGGTATCGGCGATGTACAGCCTCGCGCCATCCTCACTCAAGGCAATGCCCTGAGGCTGGTTGAAGGCTGCGGTCCGGAGATAGCCGTCACCGCTCCCCTGAGCGCCACTACCGATGACCTCGATCACTTCGCCGTCGTCCAGGCCCGTCACGATGATCCGGTGGTGGTTGGTGTCGGCGATGAACAACCTACCGCCCTCCGCGTCGGCCAAAACCTTCCCAGGGAAGGACAGAGCCGTCTCCGGCAGACCTATCCTTTCGAGTTTGATATCGAGTGAACTGCGATCGATTTGACCTTCGAACTCCGCGACCAATGAGTCGAGGACCGGCTTGAACAGGTCGTAGACGCCTTCACCGCTGTGCGCACCGACGACATTGCCGGCCGGATCGACGATGGCCAGCGTCGGCCAGGCCTGGGCTCCCCAGATGCTCCACACCGCGAAATCGGCGTCGTTGATCACCGGATGTTCGAGCCCGTAGCGGAGAATGATCTGCCGAATGTTGTCGGTGTCGGCCTCAGCCTCGAACTTGGCCGAATGCACCCCGATCACTACCAACTCCTCGGCGTACTCCTTTTCGAGGCGCTTGAGGTCGGGGATGACGTGGATGCAATTGATGCAGCCATAGGTCCAGAAATCGAGAATCACGATCTTGCCGTGGAGTTGCTCGAGGGCCAGAGGGCGGTCGGTGTTGAGCCAATCCAGCCCGACCGGGAACTCCGGCGCTGCGGTGGTTCCGGCATAGGACTGCAACGTGGTGTTGGTGGTCTCCGGGGCGGTGGTGGACGTTGGCGCATCGGTTTTGTCGTTGGCAGCGGTGGTTCGCGTACAGGCGGCCAGCACGAGCGCAAGTCCAACGAGGAGCAACGGCAGGTATCCGATTCGTCTCACAGTTTCTACAGCTTGCCAGGTTCCCCGACTAAGGAACGGGGCGGCACGTGGCACTCCTTCAGATGTGGAATGAGGAGGGCAAGCTTCTGCCAGGGGCAACAGTGCGGTCTGTTGTGAGGCCTCACCGTGCCGTTCCTTCAACCAACGGTCGCCGGTGAATTGCACAGTGGGCCAGTTCGTGCCGGCTGCTGGCGTCCCAAGATCCCCCAAAACTAGAGCTGATATAGCACTTCCAGCACGGGTAGAGTCGGAATCGAGGGAACCAAGGTTCACGAACCGTCCGTATTGGGTGACGAGACGGTCCAAACATAGGGGAAACCATGAAACGAATAACGCTTGCCTTTGCGAGCCTTGCGCTCCTCGTCGCCGGAGCTGTTCCGGCCGCGGCCAAATCGGCATACCCCGAAGTCATCCAGCTTCCGACTGCTTTCCAATCCGAGGGCATCGCGGTTGGGACCCAGCACACGTTCTACGCCGGTTCGCTGGCCGACGGCACGATTGTTTCAGGTGACCTCCGGACCGGACACACCGAGGTCCTGGTCGCCGGAGAGGAGGGTCGTCTAGCCGTGGGTATGAGCTTCGACTCGCGGAGCGGTTACCTATTCGTAGCCGGCGGCCTAAACGGAGTTGGTCGTGTCTATGACACCGAATCCGGCCAACTCGTGGCCGAGTATGACATGTCGAGCGGCGGTCAATTTGGCGACTTCATCAACGACGTGATCGTCACCCGTGACGCGGCCTATTTCACCAACTCGTTCGCTCGGGAGATATCTCGCGTTCCGCTGGGACCGGCAGGCACACTGGTTGCGCAGAGTGCTGATGCTATCCCGCTCACTGGCGACTGGGCGCAGGTCGAAGGCCCATTTGTCTTCAACGCGAACGGTATTGAGGCAGCTCCAAACGGTGAGACGCTCTTCATCGTGAGCAGCGTGGCGGAAGCGGTTTACACCGTTGATCCGGACACCGGCGAGGCGAAACAGATCGAACTTGGGGGTACAGCCGTGCCGGCCGGAGACGGTCTCGTCTTGGTGGGCAAGACCCTCTACGTGGTCCAGAATCAGTTGAATCAGATCGGCGTCATTGCGCTCAACTCTGACCTGGTTTCTGGCATCATCGGCGAGCCGGTAACCCATCCGCTGTTCAACGTTCCAACGACGGCAGCCGTGTTTGGCAACTCCCTATATGCGGTGAACGCCAAGTTTGGTACCCCGCCCGATGGGACCGCATATGAGGTCGTTCGCGTTTCTCGGAGCTAGAGATACGCCGTTGTCCGCAGGGCCGCAGATTCACCCTATCGCTTATCAGATCTCCGACCGGCACAGAGGACAGCGCCAACGCGTCACGAATCCGCGCTTAAAGGTTGAGGATTGACCCGCCGACATTGCGGACGGTTATGCCGGTGGTAGGCGCGAGCGCAAAAGGGCCGGAGTGCGGCGCGCCGTGGAGAGTTCGTGGTGAATATGTGTGGCGATATCGAGGGGCCAGGCACCCGATCTTCGACCGCTATGGAAGCACTCCGGGCCCCGAGCCTCGGCCTCTATCTCGTCGGCGCCGAAGAGGTCGGTGGGCCGAGGGAACTATTGCCGCGCCATGCCATTGGTGTTCCCGTCACTTCCGCGCTGCCACGGGCTATGCGGCTCACAGAGATAGACGATCATCCCGGTCGATTCGGCCAACTCGGCGTGCGAACCCGGTGGCGACCGTGGCCGACCCGATCAGGTACCGTAGACCGGCAGCCGGGATGGCTCGGCGCAGAGCGTTTCAATCTCCTGGATCGAGGTGGGGACACCGGCGGTCATGTTGTCGTGTCCGGTTCGGGTGATGAGGATGTCATCCTCGATCCGGACCCCGAGCCCCCGGAACTCAGCGGGGATAGGATGCTCGACCACCTCGGCGTTCTCTTTGGCCTCAGCCTCGAGCTTTTTGGCCGCCTCGATTCCCATCCGGTAGCGGCGTTCCATCCAGGCATCGAAGTCATATTCCAGCAGTGGAAATGAGGCGGACTCCCGCGCCGGCTCCACATAGAGGCCCGGTTCGACCGTGAAGGCCATCGAGGGTTCCAGCGGTCGACCCGTCTGGTCGGGCGTCATGTAGTTGCCCGCATCGTGGACATCCATCCCAAGCCAATGACCGGTACCGTGCATGAAAAACTCGCGATAGTGATGCATGGCCAGCGAATCGTCCAGCCCCTGGGGAAGAAGGCCTAGCTCGACGAGGCCTTCGGTGAGCACCTGTTTCGAGGTCTCGTGCAACTCCTTCATCGAACTGCCCGGTGCGGCCTTTGCGATTGAAGCCTGCTGGGCGGCCAGTACCACCTCGTAGAGCGCCTTATGCGGGGCGCTGAACACACCGTCGACCGGGAACGTGCGAGTGATGTCGGCGGAGTGGTACCCGTATTCGGCGGCGGCGTCGATAAGGAGGAGGTCGCCTGCTTCCATCCGTCGGGTGTTCTCAACATAGTGGAGGATGCAGGCGTTAGCTCCGGACGCCACGATCGAGCCATACCCGACCCGGGGAGCTCCCCTGACTCGAAACACATATTCGATTGCCGCTTGCACCTGATACTCGTGGAGTCCGGGCGCCGCGAATCTCATCGCCTCGAGATGCGCCTCGACTGAGATATCGCATGCCGTACGGAGCATCTCGATTTCAACATCGGACTTGTGCAGACGCATTTCGCTCAGAAGGGCGTGCGGATCGGATATCGAGTTCGGTACCACCCGGCCGGCGCGGGTCCGAAAACGGCGAGCCTGGTTCAGGACCGATTTGATCGTGCCGTCGTGGGCAGAATTCCCCATCGGGTAAAAGAGCTCCGAACGGCCCACGACGTACTCGCGGAGCTTCTCGGCAAGTTCCGAGAGCGGATAGGCAGAGTCTGCCCCAAAGTCGACCCTGGCTCCCTCGACGCCGGACCGGTAACCGTTCCAGATCTCCAGATCCCGGTCCCGCGGACTGACGAAGAGGACATACCGCTCTTGCTCATGGGTCGGGTTGATGACGGCGACTGCGTCTGGCTCGTCGAATCCGGTCAGGAAGAAGAAGTTGCTGTCCTGTCGGAACGGATGCTCAACGTCGTCGTTGCGGACCTGCAGATTGGCAGCGGGGATGACCGCGATGCCTTCTCCGATCGCCGCCGAGAAGTGATCGCGCCGTTGCCGGAATGATGCTTGGTCCATGGACCGGAAGCGTAGCGGGCACTTCATCAACTCTTGGCCGGAGGGAGCCGCCCCGCTTTGTGGGCCGGGAGCCACCAGAACCCGGCCGCCGGGGCCTTTCCTCACCGAGCCGACCGAACGGGTTGAGTGCGGTTGCTGAACCGCATCTCAGCTGCAAACGTCCGAGGCAGCCGCCCGGAGGTGTGGTTCGGCTGCGGCGAAGGCCTGGTCGGCGCGGAAACGGCTCCACGTAGCGCTCTTCCAATCGGTCCCGGCCGCGGCGAGCCCGTCTTTGCCCACCCGGAGCAGTTCCTCAGCCAATTCTGAACGCGTTTGGCAAGGCTGGATTTCGTCGAGCGCCGCGATCAGGGCAGGTACCGCGTCCGACCCGAGGTCGACCAGGTAGGTGGCATCGAGGTCGGGCAGGGTTGCCGCCTGGCGGGTGATGTTGGTGCGGACGATGATTCCGGCCGGATTGGCCACGGTCAGACCCGCCAGGACCACGAGTGCCGAGACAAAAGCGCCGAAAGCGAAAGCGGCCCGGCGGCCCCGGAGTACCGAAAAGACCAGCCACCCGAGCACCAGGAACACCCATCCCATGAACACGGTGGTGTAGAGGCGAAGCTCGGTTAGCCCGAAGGTCGCGGTGTAGAGACGCATCCGTCCTAGGGCGCTCACCAGCACAACCAGGGTGAGAGAAATCAGCCCGCCGTGAAGAATATCGACTGCCCTGACACGAAGAGCGTCCTTCTGGACCAGCCAATCGATGACGAGCACCAACCCGACTATCAGCGAGCCGACGGCCACCAGTTCGAAGAACCCGCGCCGCGCATACTCGGCATAGGTCAGGCCGACCTGGTTCAGCGTCTCCCTTCCGCCGAAGAGATAGGCCGATTGGACGATCACGAACACCAGAAACAACCCGTTGAGTAGTACGAGCATGGTGGCGGCCTCGACGCGGCCCAGCCGCAGTTTGATCGCCCCGGTCGCGTCTTCCCCGTGTTGCACGAGGGCGTATCGAGCCGCCCCGACGCCCAGCCAGGTGAAGGCCGAAACTGCGATCAAGTGTCCGGTGATCGATGCAAGATCGATGTCGATCGACAGCACCGAATTGAGATATCCCTCAAACACCGGGTCGGCCGAAGAGAACAAAGCTGCGAAGACGCCCAGAAGAGGGAGGGCTAGAAATACCCCGATGAGTATCCTGCCGATCCGCCCGAGACGATCTGACCTCGGCCAACGGCCCGAGAGATCAAGCGTCAGGAAACCGATCGGCTGGGCGATCCAGCCACTGAGAGTTGCGAATCCCGACCGCACATATCCGGCGATGGTCCAGCTCGGCAGTCCGCCGCTTTTCAGTAGACGAAACGTCAGCCCCAGCAAGAGAACAGCCGCGACCGCATTCAGGACCACCAGAAGCGGTGCGGTGCGTATCGATATGAGGATCGACCAGAGGCCGAGAACGGCGGCCAGGGCGAAGGACTCCCGCGTGGCGCGCAACCCGAAGAGGGTGCGGCCGAGCGTCACTCCGGTGGCCAGTACCATTCCGAGCACCGAGGCGCCGAGCCCCACCGGATGCCGCACGACGAGCAGATCGACTCCGACTCCGACTCCTGTGGCCAGTGCCAGCACTAGCCACGGGCGCCCCAACCGAGGCTGATCGCTCGTCTCGATTTCAACCACGGCCACCGCTGGCAACTCCCCGATCGCTCTCCGGACACAACGTCAGGAGGCCATTGTCGGTTCCCGATGCGACTAGCCGGCGGCCCGCGCCACCGTCGCGAAGAGGGGGAAGTGGTCAGACCCGAGGTTTTCGCCCAGGTGCCTCTCCACCGTCGTCAGGTCGGGACTGTGGACCAGGTGGTCGATGGGGATGCTGAACAGGGTGTGACTGGCCGGCCACGATGCCTGAACTCCAAATCCTCGCTGTGAGTTGATAAGACCCGCTGCCCCGGTGACAAGCGAGAACCCGTGCGACCATGTCGATGCATTGAAGTCCCCGGTCACTACCACCGGAACGTCCTGTCGAGCGGCCCACTCCCCGATCGTTCGTAGTTGCTCGTCGCGGGCTGCCGTTCGAGCCGAACTCACCGGTGACAGAGGGTGGGTGCCGAGGACCTTGATCTCGGTCCCGTCCAACTCGATGGTCACCTCGACCGACAACTGGCCGAAGTCTCCGAGGGGGAGCACGGTGGCGGTCGCGTCCTTACCTATCAACGCCAGAGTTCCAAATACCGTGCCCGGTTCCCAGGAGCTGACCATCTCATACGGCAGATCGGATCTGCTGAGCGCGTCCTCCCAGTCGGTCGAGGATTCGTGCAAGAAGATGATGTCGGCCCCACTGGCAGCTAGATAGTCAATCACCGTACGGCGCTCGGGGTTGGACGCCGTTACATTGAAGCTCAGAATCTGGAGGGTGGCCGGACCATCCGATGGGGCAGGTCGCACCAGGTACAAGGGAACAATCAGAGCCAGGTTAACCAAAAGCGCCGCACCGGCCACAAGCGCAGTTCGTCGCCAACGCACACCGGCCGACACCGCTACAACCGGTAAAAGGAGCGCCGCATACTGGACCCGGAAGTGGGCGGCCAGATCGAATCCCCACCAAATGCCACCGAGAAACCCTGCCACGGTGAGGAAGACCAGGGCGAGGGCGAGCGTCGTCGCCAGGCTCCCCAGGAGGGCCGCTATTGCCGAGGTTGATCGTTTCTTCTGCGCCATTGACCCAGCTCCGAATAGTGGATGGGCGGCCGCCAGCCCTGATCCCGGCACAAAGTGATACCACTTAGCCAGCATTATCAGTTACCTTGCGTCTTTCGGCTTTAGAGAGGCTGCAATGCCGACCCCGCACATAGACGCGAATCGCCATGATTTCGCTGAAGCGGTTCTACTCCCCGGGGACCCTCTGCGAGCTCAGCACATTGCGGAGATCTTCCTGGATGACTCTCGGCAGGTGACCTCCGTGCGCAACATGCTGGGATTCACCGGTGCCTACAAGGGCACCCCGGTATCGGTGATGGGTACCGGCATGGGCATTCCTTCTGCATCGATCTATGCCACGGAATTGATCCGTGATTTCGGAGTCGAGAGACTCGTTCGGGTCGGCTCCTGCGGGGGTCTGAGCTCGAAGGTTGTCATTCGTGACGTGATTCTCGCCATCGGAGCGTCCACAGACTCGGGGACTAACCGGGTGCGCTACGGCGGCTTCGACTTCGCGGCGACCGCCGATTTCGGTCTCTTGCGAGCCGCCCATGAGGCAGCCATGGCCGCCGGCATCGAGGCCAAGGTAGGCAACGTCCACTCGGCCGATCTCTTCTACAATCCCAACAAGGAGATGTTCGAGGTGATGGCGCGCATGGGCGTCCTGGCTGTGGAAATGGAGGCAGCCGGGCTCTACGGAGCAGCAGCCGAGACGGGAGCCCGCGCTTTAGCCATCCTGACTGTCAGTGACCACATCACCACCGGCGAGAGCACCTCGGCCTCCGAACGCGAGAAGACCTTCAACGACATGGTCATGATCGCCCTGGAGGCCCTCCTCATCGATGGTCGCTAGCTGGGCCAAACTGGATGACCTTCGCCATACAAGGCCATCGAGAGCGGATACCGTCTCGGGCAGGATGACCGGACCCCCTTTAACTGGGCGATCCCAGCATGAGGCTCAAGGCCTACGCCTCACCCAACAACGAGCGCAGCTCGGCCAGCTGGTCAAGCACCGATACGTAGCTGCCTCCTCCGGCTGTGCGACGGCGCTCCACCGAGACCTTCGGATCGATAATCTCGAGATCCTCCGGGATGAAGCTGAGGTGGGCTGCTTCCAGCTCGCCGGCACTCACCTCGGCCAGGGTCTTGCCCTCTGAGAGAAGCCGGGCAACTAGTCGGCCAACCGCTTGGTGCGCCTCCCGGAACGGGATCCCGCGCTCGACCAGTATCTCGGCGAGATCCAGCGCAGTGACCCAACTCGACGGCGCGGGGGGATCGAATTCGGCCGACGCAACCATCCCCGAGAGGGCCGCCAACGCCCCTGCCAGCGTGTCGTCCGCGTCGAAGACGGCGGCCTTGTCCTCTTGCAGGTCGCGGTTGTAGCTGAGCGGCAGGCCCTTTTGGAGCGTCAGGAGTCCGGTGAGGTCACCAATCACACGGGCGGCCTTTCCCCGGACCAGCTCAGCGATGTCGGCATTCTTTTTTTGGGGGAGGGCCGATGAACCGGTCGTGAAGCGATCGGCAAAAGTCACCCACCCGAACTCCGTGGTCGACCACAAAACCAGCTCTTCGCCGAGACGAGAAAGGTGGGTGAGGGCCTGAGCGCAGCAGAAGGCATATTCGGCGACGAAGTCGCGTGACGAGACGGCATCGAGCGAATTGGCGAAGGTGCCCGTCATGCCGAGTTCGTCCGCGACGATTCGTGGGTCGAGTGGCAGGCTGCTGCCGCCTGATGCGCCGGCGCCGAGGGGCGATATCGCGATCCGCCGCTCGGCCTCCTCCAACCGCTCGATGTCGCGCAACAACATCCAGGCGTAGGCCAGAAGATGATGTGCCAGCGGAATTGCCTGCGCCTGCTGAAGATGGGTGTAGGAGGGAACCACCGTGTCACCGACCTCCTCTGCCTTATCGGCAAGGATCCTCCCAAACGATTTGAGCTGGGCCACTCGCCGATGAGTCGCTCGCGATAGGTAGAGGCGCAGGTCGAGCGCTACCTGATCGTTGCGTGACCGGCCGGTATGAAGTTTTCCAGATAATGGACCGATGGCGTCATGGAGCCGACGCTCCACGGCCGCGTGAACGTCTTCATCGGCATCGTCGAACTCGAAGCGTCCCTCCCGGGCTTCTTCCAGGAGATCACCGATGGCTTCGACGAGCTGCCGGGCCTCCTCCTCGGAAAGCAACCCAACTTCGCCCAGCATGCGGGTATGGGCGGCGGAACCAAGAAGATCGTCCTGGAGAAGGCGTCGGTCCGAACGGTCCGCCGTGAACGTCATCAGTTCTTCATGAGGATCCTCCGAAAAACGCCCACCCCATAGGGTCACGACCGGACTCCGTTTCGTCCATCCCCACTACTGAACAGTGAGTACTGAGTACTCCGGCCTCGTAGCTGTCGGTTCACTCGCCCTCCCCGAGGCGCTCTTCAGCGAGCGTTCGCAACCGCAGAGCCTGCAAACGGATGAAGCCGCTGGCATCGGCCTGTTCGTAGACATCGTCCTCCTCAAACGTCACCGTCGCCTGGTCGTATAGTCCGAAGGATTCCGAGCGCCTTCCTTCGACGTACACCTGGCCCTTGTAGAGCTTGAGACGTGCCTCGCCGCTCACCCGCCGTTGAACATCGTCCATAAAGGCCTGCAGTGCTTCTCGCTCCGGCGCGAACCAGAAGCCGTTATAGACCATCTCTGCGTAGCGCGGCACCAACTCGTCTCGCAGATGGGCGACTTCCCTGTCCAGAGTTATCGACTCAACCGCCTTATGAGCATGATGGAGGATGGTCCCCCCCGGAGTCTCGTAGACACCGCGGCTCTTCATCCCGACGAACCGGTTCTCGACGATGTCGACCCGGCCAATCCCGTGCTTGCCCCCCATTTCATTGAGACGTTTGAGTACCTCCACCGGCGTCAACTGCTCGCCGTCGACGGAAATCGGGTTGCCGTTCTCGTACCCGATCGTGACCCATTCCGGTTTATCCGGTGCTAACTCGGGATCGACCGTCATATGGAACATACCCGGCGGGGGCGCCGCCCAAGGGTTCTCGAGCACACCGCCCTCGTACGAGATGTGCAGGAGATTCGCGTCGGTTGAATAGGGATTCTCGGGTGTCACTGGAATTGGGATGCCACGCTCCTCTGCATACGAGACACAGTCAGCGCGACCGCGTAACGCCCATTCCCGCCAGGGAGCGATAACTTTGATGTCCGGCTTCAGCGCATAGGCCGAGAGCTCAAAGCGAACCTGATCATTGCCCTTTCCAGTGGCCCCATGCGCAATCGCGTCCGCACCCGTCTCCTCGGCAACGCGGATCAAGCCTTTGGTGATGACGGGACGCGCCAGCGAGGTCCCCAGGAGGTAGTACCACTCGTAGACCGCATTGGCCCGCAAGGCCGGGAACACGAAATCGGTCACGAACTCTTCGGTGAGGTCTTCCGCAATAGCCTCAACAGCCCCGGTCTGCAGCGCCTTGGCCCGGGCACTCTCGACCTCATCGCCTTGCCCTACGTCTGCCGTATAGGCCACCACATCGACGTCGTACTCCTCGATGAGCCACCGCAGAATCACCGAAGTGTCCAGGCCCCCGGAATACGCCAGAACTACCTTCTTCATCTTCCAACTCCGATTCTTTCCAGTTCTTTCGCTACGCGCCATCCGCCCACTTGCTCATCGACGACCACCAGCAACGTGTCATCGCCGGCCACCGTGCCCAAAACTCCCACCAGCCCTGCGCCGTCGACGGCGCCTGCGACAACCTGGGCGGCGCCGGGAGGGGTCGTGATCACAACGAGGCTGCCGGTTGAGGTAATCGTCTTGGCGAACTGGGCCAGCGCCTTCGAAACGGTTTCGTAGCTTCCCTCCAACGGGGTAGGTACGTCGGGCAGCGTGTACCCGAAGAGACCATCGGACGAGCGCCTCTTCATTGCGCCCAATTCGCTCAAATCACGAGACACCGTTGCCTGGGTGACTTGATAACCCTCCCCTTCGAGTTGCTCGACGAGATCGCTTTGTCGCGTGATGTGTCTGGTCATCAGAATGCGCCGGATGGCCCGGCGTCGTGCAGCCGTATATCGCATCGCACAACTATACGCATATCCGCATAGAAGAGCCAAGCCGGCCTAGAGTATGGATCCTTCCAGACGGAGCAGGTATTCCTTTCGATCCGTACCGCCGGCATAGCCACCCATTCCTCCCCCGCTCCGCAGCACCCGGTGGCACGGAATGATGACCGGGATCGGGTTTCCACCAAGAGCCTGTCCGGCGGCTCTGGCACCCTTCGGCTGACCTGCCTGCCCGGCCACGTCCTGATACGTCGAGACACCTCCGTAGGGAATCCTGGCCGTGACTTCCAGGATCCGTCGCCGGAATCCGCCGATGAGAGCCCAGTCGAGCGGTAGATGGAAGTGGTCCCGGCGGCCTGCGAAGTATTCGTCTAATTCCTTCTGAGCGCTCGCCAGGCGGCCCGGATACTCCAAGATTCGGGGGGAGACACGCTCCGCCAGGACGGCCAATACATCGGTCTCGTTGTCAAACCCGATTCGCAACAGGCCCCGCGGCGTCGCAGCGAGAATCAGTGCTCCGATGGGCGAATCGACGGTGGTGTAGGCAATGTCGATCATCTGGCCTGCCTCGTCGACAAACCGCCGGGCAGCAGATGTCGCCGGGACGCTGACGGCCCCGAAGTTGGCAAGGGCGTGCTCCAGATCGTTCATGTCCCAAACTCCTCTCGTAGTTTGATGAGCCCGGCGCGAACGTTCTGGCGGGCGGCGGACTCAGAACAACCGGTTACCTCCCCGATGGTCCGGTACGGCAGGTCTTCGACGTAGCGCAGCACGATCGACGACCGCTGTTTGGGAGGCAGCCCCCTCACCCGGACCCACAGACTTTGATCAACCGTCTCGGGCTCTCGTTCCTCCCCGGTCTCGGGGAGTTCGGCGTGTGGAACGCCGGCCCGCCGGCGGCGGCGATGACAGTCGATCGCCTTGCGATGGGCGATGGTGAACAACCAGCCCTTCAGGTTGGATCCATCGGAAAGACCCGGATAGGAGCGCAACGCAGCCATGAAGGTTTCCTGGAAACAGTCTTCAGCCTCGTCGCGGCCCACGGAAGCAACAAGAAACCGAAAGACATCTTCTCGGTGGGCATCCAGGAGTGATTGGAACGGCGGCAGCTTCACATCACTAACAACGCCGGCCAACGCCAGAACGTGAGATCACAGGATCGCCAATTCGAGTGCGGCGGCCGATAACCGCCCGGGCGGGATGGTGCCTGCTTGAGCGAACCCTCCGACGTAGCGGGCTTCGCGAATAACGACCCGGAAGAGCGAGAAGTCACCGAGGGTGATACGCGGGGCCGCGTCGGGTAGTACAGAAAGGTAGGTCCGCCAGACGCCCTCAAAACCCGGTGCGGTCCGTTCTACCGTCTCGGCCGTTCCTTTGACGCTGAGCCGGGCGAGTGTCTGCGGATCGCCGCTGCCCGGATCGGGCTCCGAAATCACCAGAGCAGTCCGCGGCTCTGTGACGAGATTGCGCGTATGTTCCGAAAGCCAGCTGAGCAACATCACCAGACTGTTGAGGTCGGGCTCCGGCGCGTACGCAACCATGGAGGCGGCGGGGCCCTCGTCGCCCAGCGTCGCCAAGGCCGCCCAGCGGTGAGCCATCACCAATCGAGCCGCAGCCAACTCGGATCCCGTCACGCTCATCGGGCGAGGTTAGCCCATCCCGAACTTGCCGGAGCATGCTGAGCGCAACCTTCCGAGCGCCGGTGATGGGCGACGCCCCGGACCGTATGCAGTCTCCAAACCGCACCGGGCGACAACGGCGAAGCCCGCGTCGAAGACCGTTTCTCGTGTGCACGAGCACGGATGTACGGCTCGCACGCTGGTCGTTGGGGCGGTACCAACGTTCGGCGAACAGCATGGCTGAGGAGGCGTCTGCTTCGCACCCGAACTCGCTGAGCAACACGGTCTGGTCTGTTTCGATCCGCAGACGATGACCTTCCGGCCCACTTCACCACGGCGGAGCATCCGCGCCGACCCGGCCGCCAAGCAACCTGAGGCACGCGACGAAGGGGTCACTGGTGCCGGCGCGATCGATGACTCATCGCGAAGAGCCTCCGGTGCCGGCCGGTCGGCGCTCGAGTCAGCGAGGCAGCTTGGCGACGCGTTTGGCCATCATCTTGTAGATATGGTCGTACGAAGGGGGTGGGCCCTTCTGAACGGTTTTCCCGTCGAGCAGAACACAGTCGGAACGACCGCATCTGATCATTGCCGACTGCTCGGTTGTGTCCACACTCTCGAACACGACGTCGTTACCCAGGTCCGTTGCGGCCCTCTTTGCTCGCTCGTAGACGAGGTTGCAGGCCGGGCACCAACCGTTGACGAAAGCGTTCACCGTCACCTTGCCCTCAACCCGGGCCGGCTTCGGCCCTGGCTCGATCCAGCGGGGAGGGAGCGCGTCGTCCGTAAACGGTTTCCACACCAGAACCTGCGTCCCCTGTCGATCGGCCTGGATGTAGTCGTGCTTCTTGAACCACGCGGACTTCATCCAGAACGGAAACACGACGCCCCAGGCCGCCATCCCTTTCGCCCCCAACTCCCGGGTGTCTCGTTCGGCGGCCGCCAGCAAGGCACTACCCACTCCGCGGCCCTGGTGTTTGCCGACGCCTTGTTTGTAACCATGGACCCAGACACACATGATCATGTAGAGATCCGTCCCCAGGGCCGGCGAGTGTTCGATCGGCAGGTACTGGATCAACCCGATCGGCCGTCCGTCTTCGCCAATCGCCAGCTTGACCCGCAACCCCCGGTCTCGCATCGTGCGGTACCACCGAGCTTTGTGATCCCCGGCCTCCTGCATCTCGCCGGACCAGTCCTCGAGACACACGAGGTACGAATCCTCATACTCGTCGGCGAGATCGACGATCTCCGGAGGTGCCTCTCGCATAACCAAAACATACACCCGGAACCTCGGACGCTCCGCGCTGCCCCTGCCGCAGCCATCAGTACGGCGGCCCGGCGGTCACGACGCCGCAAGCTCTCCGCTATGGCCGGGACTGTGCACACCGTGCCGGCCAACGGGTCTGGTCAGTCCTCCGCGTCCTGGCGGATCATCGTCCCGATTCCTTCTGGTGTGAAGATTTCCAGGAGCAGAGCGTGCTGCACCCTTCCGTCGAGAATGTGGGTCCGGCGCACGCCCGCCTCCATGGCCAGGACGCACGACTCCAATTTGGGGAGCATCCCACCGGAGATTGATCCACTCATCAGCAGGTCTCTGCCCTGGGTCAGGCTCATTTTTTGAATCAGGCTCTCGTCGTCATCGGCATCGCGATAGAGACCTTCGACGTCGGTCAGATACACGAGTTTTTCAGCGTTCAGGGCGACCGCCAAGACGCCCGCGGCGGTGTCGGCATTGAGGTTGTACACCTGCCCGTCGTCGATCCCCCGCGCCAGCGGCGCAATCACCGGAACCAACCCATGTTCGAACATGCCAAGAATGATTTCCGGATCGACCCGGGCTACCTCACCAACAAACCCCAACCGCGGGTCCTTTTGGCGGGCTCCGAACAGGCCGCCATCGATCCCCGTGATGCCCGCCGCTCGCGCATCATGTCCCATGAGCAGGCGCACGATGTCGGGGTTTACAGCTCCTGCCAGCACCGACTGCACAATCCTGACGGTCCGGGCATCCGATACACGCAGACCGTCCACCCACTCTGACTCGATCCCGGAATCACGGAGGGCCTCGTTGATCTGGGGACCACCGCCGTGAACGACTACCGCTTTGATACCAACCAGAGATAGCAGCGTGACATCGCCGGCAAAGCTGTGGCGCAGGTTTTCGTCAACCATGGCCGATCCGCCGTACTTGATAACCACGGTTTTGCCGCGAAAGGCCTGGATGTACGGCATGGCCTCCATCAGGATGCGCGCCTTGCCCATCGTCGTGGCAATGCGTGACTTGGCAGGGTTGGGAGCTGAATGGCCGATTGCCACTAAGGACCTCCGCTGGAGCAAATGTCCAGAATGAAGCTCACGGCGTCCACCCGGCAAGCGGCAGACCGGCGTCTTCGTCCAACCCAAGCATCAGGTTGGCAATCTGGATCGCCTGCCCGGCTGCCCCCTTCACCAGGTTGTCGATTGCCACAAGAACGATCGCGTGACCGGTCGTGTCGTCCGTAAAGGCAGAAATCAGCGCCCGATTCGACCCAACCACCCAGCGGGTTTGAGGAGATCCGTCGATCACCTCAACGAACTTGGCATCTCGATACGCGGCTTGCAGTATCTGCTGCAGCGCGGCCCGCTTCACCGGCTTGGTGAGCACAGCCGTCGCAGTGGCCAGGATGCCTCGCTGCATCGGCACCAGATGAGGCGTAAAGGTAACGGACACGCGACGGATCCCTGCTGCCATCTCGAGGGCCATTTCGATCTCGGGCCTGTGCCGATGCCGCCCAACCGCATAGGCACCGACGTTTTCGTCGATGGCGCCAAACTGCAACTCCTCCCGGGCCGATCTTCCGGCGCCGGACACTCCCGACACCGCATGAACAACAATCCCTTCGGGCTGGATCAGTCCCGCCACCAGAAGCGGCGCCAGGCCAAGTACCGTCGCCGTTGGGTAGCACCCGGGCACGGCCACGCGATCAGCACCCGGTAGTGGACCCCCGAACAGCTCCGGAAGCCCGTAAGCCCACTCCCCCAGTCGCCCGGGGAAGGGGTGCGAAGTGCCGTAGGCGGACTCGTATCGTTCCTCGGTGTCGAGGCGGTAGTCGCTCCCTAGATCAATCACTCTGGTGCCCCGTTCGAGTATTTCGCCTGCGACCCGAGCCGATGCGCCGTGCGGGAGCGCCAGGAAGGCGAGATCGACGGGCGGCAGGTCGGCCGGGTCGGTCGACCCCAGCAGGCGTCCGCCGCCCGTTAGATGAGGATGTACTTCTGCCAGCTGCCTCCCCGCGTTTGCGTTCGCGCCGAGATAGATCACGTCGAAGGCCGGGTGGTCGTCGATAAGTCGTACCAACTCACCGCCCGCATATCCGGACGCCCCCAGGATCGCGACGCTGTGACCCATACTGAACCTCACTCGAAGAGCCTGAGACTATACGCATATTCGTATAATAAGGCAAATGATCCTGGCGGCTTCTCCGTTCTAGCCCGGGGGAACGAGGTCGAGATCCAGAATCGGTGGGACCACGACCGCGAACAACCAGGCCTCAAAAAGGTCGTCGAGGTCTTGTCCACTGATTTCCTCGGCCACGGCAATGAAGTCATCGGTGGAAGCATTCCCATGCCGGTACGCCATCGCATAGGAGCGAAGCAGCTCGAAAAAGAGGTCCTCACCAACACGCAACCGCAGGGCGTGCAACGTCAACGCGCCTCGCTGGTACACCGCTGCGTTGAGGAGATTATCAAGGGGCGGAGCACCCGGAGAAGGGAACTGCTGCGCCGCCAGTGTCGCCGCCAGCTCCGGCGAGCTGCCTTCCGCGATGAGGTCAAGACCGCTCATCTGGCGATAGGCGGCCCTGACACTGTTGTCGAGCACCTGCGAGCCTCCAACGTGCTCCGCCCAGAGCCACTGCGCGTAGGTTGCAAAGCCTTCGTTCAGCCAGATGTCCTTCCACGACGCCGGGGTCACGCTGTTCCCGAACCACTGGTGGGCCAGCTCATGGGCCACGACCGACTCTCCCAACCCGAGGACCCCCCTTCCGAAGGTGGACATGGTCTGGGTCTCGACGGCGGCTGCGAAATCCGCATCAACCACAACCGCTCCGTACGAGTCGAACGGGTACGGACCGAAAAGCCCGGCGAAGAATTCGATCATTTCTGCCTGCCGGGCGAAATGCTCTCGCTCCACATCGGTGAGGTCGCGAGGGAAGTAGTTGCGGATCGGTAAGCCTTGGGGACCTGCTTCGGCTTCTTCTTCGAAGAAGCCGACCGCAATCACCGTCAGATAGCTTGCGATTGGATCATCTGACGCATACACGAACGTGGTTGTCCCTTCGCCGGACCGCGTCTCCTCGAGCAATCCGTTGGAAACGGCCACGTAGGGGACGTCTACGGTCACGCTGATCGAATACGTGGCCTTGTCCGACGGATGGTTGTTCACCGGATACGAGGTGGCGGCCCCGTCCGGTTCGTTGACTGTGAACATTCCGTCCCGGCTCCTGATCCATCCGTTTGGTATGGGCACCGAGTCCGGGGAGACCTGACCGGCCACCCCGGAATAGCCGACAGTGACGCTGAAGGAGCTACCCCGATCCAGATCTGCCAGCACCGTCAGCTCACCATCGTCGAGAGTGAAATCGGCCATGTCGCCGTTCACCGCCACTGCCGATACGTCCAGGTCGTACAGATCCAGATTGAAGGAACTGAGCGCATTGAGGGCAATCGCCTCGATCGTCGTGATGCCTGCCAGGGCGCCGGTTGCCACGTCCAGGTCGAGATCGAGGTCATAGTGTATGACGTTGTAACCACCGTTGCCGGCAGCCGGGTTGTAGGGATCCTCCAGGCCGGCGGCTCCCGCCAGACCGCCTCCCGAACCGATTGGATCGGTGGTGACGACCACCGTGGTGGTTGTCGGAGCCGGGGTAGTCGTGGTTTGGCCTGCCGTCGCCGTACATCCAGCCAGAACCAGGAGCGCGGTGGCCGGCCCCACCGCCGACCACCGTTGCCGGCGCTTGCTAGGTCCGCTCACCAGGATCCTCCATCCCCTGCCCGAGTGCCCACTCTCTCACCAAGCGATAAGCCTCCATGTCTTCGTAAGGCCCTCGCTCAATACGGTGCTCGGTCAGCAGGTCCATGACCTCGCCAATCCGCGGCCCGGGGGAAATGCCCAGATACTCCATGACGTCGTTTCCATCGATGGGAGGCCTGAGCGATAGGAGATGTTCTTGCTCGCTCAGAACCGCTATCCGCTCTTCGAGCTCATTGATGCGGTTCTGGATCTCCCGGGCACGCGCCTGGTTGCGGGTGGTCACGTCGCAGCGGACCAGCTGATTGAGGTCCTCCAGTAGGTGGCCGGCGTCCCGCACATAGCGCCGGACCGCAGAATCGGTCCATCCCATCTTGAACGTGTGGGGTCGGAGGTGCAGAAAAACCAGTTGGCCCACATCAGCGACGATGTGTTTCGGGTACCGCAACTCCCGCAATCGCTGTCGGGCTATTCGAGCACCGACCACTTCGTGGTGATGAAAGGTGGCGCCTGCATCGGAGAATTGCCGTGTGGCCGGTTTCCCAATGTCATGCAGCAGGGCCGCCAGTCGCAGTTCGAGTTTCGGTTCGGTCTTGTCGATGACGGCGACAGTGTGGGCCAGAACGTCCTTGTGACGGTGGACGGGATCCTGGGCCATCTCCAGTTCGGCCAGCTCTGGGACGATGTGAGCGGCAAGGCCGGTATGGACCATGCCAATCAAAGCCTTTCCCGGCTGGGGGGCCATCAGTAGTTTTGAAAACTCGTCACGGATGCGTTCGCCGCTGACGATCGCCAAACGATCGGCCATACCAACGACGGCTTCGAGGGCGGCCGGATCGGGATCGAATCCCAAGGTGGCCATGAACCGGAACAACCGGAGCATCCGGAGCGGGTCATCTGAGAAAGAAATCTCAGGCGCCAGCGGTGTTCGCAATAGCCCGGCGCTCAAGTCCTCGAGCCCGCCGTATGGATCGATAACCTCCGGATGGGGTAGTTGCACGGCAATCGAGTTGATGGTGAAGTCCCGCCTCGACAGGTCGACCTCGAGATCATCAGAGAACGCAACCTGTGGTTTGCGGCTGTCGTTGCGGTACACCTCGCTCCGGAAGGTTGTGACCTCGTGGGTGTGGCCTTCCTTGACCACCCCGATGGTTCCAAACGCTTCGCCGACGGTGAACACCGTATCCGCCCAACCAGCCACGAGGTCCTTGATCTGATGGGGCCTGGCGTCCGTCGTGAAATCCAGGTCGAAATGGGGGCGATCCAGCAGAGCGTCGCGCATCGATCCACCAACCAGGTACAGCTGGTGCCCCGCCTCGTTGAAGAGTTGAGCGAGTTGTATGGGAACGCCGTCCGGTTCGAGTAACCAGGACAGTCTCTGCGGAATCATCTGTCGGTCAGGATAGGCAGAAGGGCCGCGGTTGCGGCCCTTCTGTTTCTACCTCACTTCGCCCGCTCTGGCAGAGATCTCAATACGGGAACCAACCCACCTATACGGCAACCAATCCGGTCTGTTCGGCCTGGACTCTCATGTCGTGGGGGTTGCTCGCATGGGACAAGGCTTCCTGGAACGCAATCAAGCCCTTCTTGAACAGTTGGAGAATCGAGTTGTCGAATGTCTGCATGCCGTAGAACTCGCTCTCTCCGATCACATCGGCCAACGTGTGGGTTTGCCCCTCTTCGACGATACGATCAAACACCCTTGCGTTCATAGTCATAACTTCAATGGCCGGCACCCGTCCGTGGCCGTCGGCGCGCTCGAGAAGACGCTGGCTGACTACTCCGCGGATGGTGCTGGCCAACAGCAACCGGATCTGCTTCTGCTGGTAAGGCGGAAAGAAGTCCACGATCCGGTTGACCGTCTCCGTCGCATCGATGGTGTGGAGCGACGACAGGACCAAATGCCCTGTTTCGGCGGCTTTCAGCGCGGCCTTGACAGTCTCGGCGTCCCGCATCTCCCCGATCATGATCACATCCGGATCCTGACGGAGTACCCGCTTCAATGCTTCCGAGAAGTCCTTCGTATCAGAACCAACCTCGCGTTGCGCGACGATCGCCATCTTGTCCGAGTGCAAAACCTCGATCGGATCTTCGATCGTGAGAATGTTGACCCGTTTGCTGCTGTTGATGAAATCAATCATGGCTGCGAGCGTTGTGGTCTTGCCCGACCCGGTCGGCCCGGTGACGAGAACCAATCCGCGGGGTTCGTTCGAAAGCTTGTTGAGAATGGGCGGCAGGCCAAGAGTCTCGAAATTCTTTGTCGACGGCAAGACCTGACGGAGTACCAGGCTCACCGAACCGCGCTGGCGAAAAACGTTGACGCGGAATCGCCCGAGATCCGACTTGCCGTAGGCGAAGTCCGCCTCGCTGCTCTCGGCAAACTCGGCCGCCGCCCGGGCGGGCATAATGCCTTTCGCATACGACTCTGTGTCTTGAGGAGTGAGGGTCGGCAAGCTGGTTGGGTGCAGATCGCCATCAATACGCATCACCGGGGGTGAGCCGACCTTGAGATGGACGTCTGATGCTTCAACGTCCATCATCTTCCTCAGTAACTCGTCGAGCGGAACCGTCATCTTGCCTCCGGAGCGGGTGCGTTTGCTATCCGCAGGCTGTATCGGCACAGGGCCCGTCGTTCTTAAACCACTTGCCAATGACGCTGCTGTACCTCAACGACGAATTCCAGGGCCCTCCAGGAGCGAGACCCGGAAACCGGGCGTGATGTCTCATCTGGCACCGGTACAGCGGCAAGACCGCTCAAGGTGGCTGCAACGCATCCCTGGATGGCCTTCAGGTTGTATCCCCCCTCGAGAAAGAGGATGGTCTTTCCGGGCCCCACCAAACCGCGCAGTGCCGACCCCATCGCCGCGTAGTCACTTTCGAGTAGCGAAAGCCCGGCCAGCGGATCCGCGTCGTGGGCGTCGTAGCCGGCGCTGACCAAGAGCCAATCGGGTTTGAAGGCCGACAGAATTGGGAGAACCACCCGCTCGAACGAAGCCCGATACACATCTCCTCCGGTGCCGACCGGCATCGGGAAGTTGACGGTTGTCCCGGCCGCCGGACCCAAACCTATCTCATCGACCCACCCGGAACCCGGGTAGGCAGGGAACTCGTGAAGGGAAACATAGAGAACCTCGGGGTCCATCAGGAACATCTCCTGGGTCCCGTTGCCGTGGTGCACATCCCAATCGACGATGGCCACTCTGTTTCCACTTGCCGCAAGGAAACGAGCTGTGACCGCCACATTGTTGAAGATGCAAAAACCCATGGCCCGATCCTCCAACGCGTGGTGGCCGGGAGGTCGGATGGGGAGAAAAGCGACATCAGCCACTCCCCGCTCGAGCAGGTTGGCGGCATCAGGACCGGCAGCAGCAGCTCGCAACGCCGCTTCCCAAGAATCGACGCCAACGACCGTGTCCGGATCGAGTTGACCTCCCCCGGCTGCGCAGAAGCGCTTGATCGACTGCACATAATCGACCAGGTGCACCCCGGCCAGCAGTTCGAGTTCAGCTTCTGACGGTGAGAACTCGACAATGTCAACGGGTGCGTCGGCCGTTCCCGCCCTGGCAGCGGTAAGGCGGGCCGGACGTTCCGGATGCGAAAGGCCGGTTGCGTGTGCAGTGAATGCCGGGTGGGTGGCCACCAGTACCTTCATGCGTCCATGGTGGCAGACCATCCGGGGGGTTGCATCCACCACCGGCGGTGAGTCTGAACCCCGGCTCTACGATATGAGATATATGGACATTCTTCAGCCGTCGCAACCGACCTGCCGGACACCGAAGTGCGGGTGACAGGAGACTGGCCGGGACCGTTGGTCCTTCGGCATGGCTGGGCCAAGGCAGAAGCCCGACCGTGGAATGCCGATATCCCCGATGCCTCACTTCGCCTCATCCGGGGCAGCGCCGATTTCCTGACTGCCTGCGGGGACTACCTCCTCGGTATCGGCGTCTCCGGTGTGACTTCTCCACCCCTGCCAGACGTTTCGTCCGGCCTGTGGCTCACCGCGGGTTATCAGCCCTACCAAGCTTTGGACCTGTACTCCCGCGATCTGGTCGGATCACAGCCCGCGCCGTCCCACGCCGTCACCATCGAGGGCGAGCGCGACTGGGAACACGTGGAAGAAATCGATCACGCTGCCTTCCCTCCGCTCTGGAGGCTCGATCAGGATGGTCTCCGGGAAGCGATGGGGGCGACACCCCACGCCAGCTTGCTTCTCACCCACGAGGAGAGCCGTACGACCGGTTTCGCCATCGTTGGAGTCGGCTCGATTGCCGGCTACCTCCAACGAGTGGCGGTCCACCCGGACTACACCCGGCAGGGCATCGGCCGATCACTGGTACGGGCCTCAATGAGATGGGCCAAGCGGCACGGTGCCCGTTCGATGATGCTGAACACGCAACCTGATAACGCAGCCGGACGTTTGTACGTCTCTGAGGGATTTGAGAAGATGCTCGACCAGCTGAAGGTGCTCCGCTTCTCTCGTCGGTAACACTCCCGGGGAACCTATTGTCCAATAGAAGCGAAGGGAGCCCGGGTGATCCGTGTTGTGACCGACTCATCGTGTGATCTACCAGCTGAGGTCTCGGCAACCCACCGTATCGAGATCGTCCCGTTGTCTATTCGGTTCGGCGACCGAGAGTACGCCGACCGCATCGACCTCACCCCGGATGAGTTCTGGGACAAACTGAAGACATCCTCCGATCTTCCCGAGACATCCGCACCGAGCGCTGGAGACTTCCGGGAGAGGTTTGCGAGCCTGGCGGACGAGGGTGCGGACGGGATCCTGGCCATTTGTCTGAGTTCCAGGCTCAGTGCCACTTACCAGGCAGCGGTGATCGCCGCCGAGCAGACCGCGACCATTCCGGTGAAGGTTGTTGACTCCCGCAATGTCTCCATGGCCTTTGGATTTCAAGTATTGGAAGCAGCGCGAGCAGCGACCCGCGGTGACAATCTTGAGCAGGTGGAGGCCGCCGCCCTGGCGGCTCGCGATCGGGCCAGTTTCGTTGCGGCGCTCGACACGCTCGAGTATCTCCAGCGCGGCGGCCGGATTGGGACGACCCAGGCCTTCCTGGGAGGCTTGCTAAACATCAAGCCGCTGATCACGGTCGAGAACGGAGTCGTCGCAGCAGTTGGCCGGGCTAGAACCCGCACCAAAGCACTTGCGACCCTGGTGGAACGAGCGGGCCAGTTGGGATCGAGAGTCGAGGAGGTTGCCATTCTGACGGGCGATTCGCCCGATGTCGAAGCGTTTCGAGAGCAACTTTCGACCGTGATACCGGTCCACCTGATCGCCAATATCGGTCCCATTGTCGGTACCCACTCCGGGCCGGGAGTGCTCGGGATTGCCTACCGCCTCAGCTCTGCGTCACGCTGATACGGTCGTTGTAATGGCGAGCCGTTCATTGCCCCCGGCGGGCCCGCGGCGGGCCGTCCTCCCCCACTTGCAGCGGGGGAGGACATCGTGTGAGGACGTCTGCCTTCCTCGTCACGCAACGTTCGTAGTACTGAGCTGGGCCTGCTGTCCCTTTAAGGTGAACATGACAGCGCCGCCCCGGAGAAACACGTGCCCCCACCCCTTCCAGACCGCTTCAGCCTAGAGGTGCGGCTGGGCCGCGATCACGATGTTGAAGAGTGGCTCGCCACGGATACGGCCCTCGATCGCCCGGTTCTCATTCGTGTGCTGGGGCCGGAAACATCGAGCGATCGCCGAGCGGCATTTGTGAACGACACGCGCTCGGGAGCTGCAACAACCCATGTCCATTTGATATCCGTGTTTGCCGCCGGATTGGTCGATGAGGGAGCATATTCGGTAACTGAGTGGGCCGGCGGAGTATCGATGGCCGACCGGTTGGCCGCCGGCGAGACAATACCGGTCGATGAATTCCTGCCCAATGCTGCCGGCCTGGCCGAGGGACTGGACGCCCTCCATCGAACCGGAGGGATACACGGGGCGATCGATGCAGGAGCGATCTACTTCTCCGGTTCCCATCCTGCCAAACTCGGTTCGTTCGGTCGCCCTCACACCGGCGCGACGGTCGCCGAGGACACCCGGGCCCTGGCAGAAACGCTGGAGACCTGTGTCACGGGACGGCCGGCCGGCACGGCTTCCCCATCCCAGATGGTCGACGGTATCCCCTCGGCGGTCGACGAGGCACTCGACGCAGCCCGGCGAGGAGACCTCGACGCCGCCGGTCTCGCCCAGGCGCTGCACACCACGACCCAGCACTCGATGCTTACCGCCCCTGAGCCGACCTGGTCGTGGCGCTGGCTGGCCCCGGCGGCCCTCCTGTCGATTCTGGCGGTAGGCATAGTGGCGATTGGACTGGTCCTCCCGTCGGGTCCAGGATCCCCCATCCTTTTCCCCGCAACACCGGATGCGACCACGACAACCCCAATACTCACCACGACCTCAACCGTGGCAACCATCATCGAGGGTGGGTCAACCACCATCGTCAGGGCCTTCTCCTACGACCCGGAAGGCGATGGCAGTGAGCACGAAGAGAACGTCCCCAAGGCTATCGACGGCGATCCGACCACAAGTTGGCGGACCGAGCGGTACTTCGACCCGCTGCCGCAACTCAAACGGGGGGTGGGAATCGCCGTTGAGTTGAGCGGACGACCTGCCCAATTCGTGGCTACCGGCCTCAGTAACGCAACCGCCTATACCCTTATGTGGGCCCCTTCGCTCCCCGCCAGCGGAGTTGACGGGTGGGAACGCCTGGCCAGCGGCACCGTGTCGGGCGAACGGGTCGTGGCACAAATCCCCGAGCGGGAAGATGGTTTCTGGTTGCTCTGGCTGACCGATCTCCCCGCCCAGGAGGATGGTTTCTACGCTTCCCTGGCAGAAGTACGCTTTCTTCCATGAGTTTCCGCTCAGCCGAGGACGCCGGATTGGTCTCATCGTTCTTGGAGGGAGATCGCCGGGCGTTCGACGAGCTCATGCGAGCTCACGAAGATCGCGTGTTCGCCATCTGCCTCCGAGTCCTTTCCGATCGAGAAGCAGCCCTCGACGCCGTTCAAGAGACGTTCATCACGGTCTATCGAAAGGCACAACAGTTTTCGGGAGCATCGGCTTTCAGCACCTGGCTGTACAGGATCGCCGTCAACACCTGCTTCGACCAACTTCGCCGGACCAGGCGTCACCAGGCGCAACCGCTACCGGACACGACCGAACCGGCCGACGAACGGAGCCAGGATGCACTCGAATCGGTTGAGTTGCGTCCAGACCTCGAGCGAGCTCTTGAGGATTTGCCCCCCGAATTCCGTGCCGCGATAGTGCTGAGCGACCTCGAGGGTCTCCCCTTACAGGCCGTTGCCGAGGCGCTCGACGTTCCGATAGGAACGGTCAAATCGCGGGTCTTTCGCGGCCGGCGCCTCCTGGCCGAACATCTCAGGAACCTTTCGGGGTCTTCGGCTCATCAAAGAGGTGAGCATGATGCATGAACACGACTTCGAATTGATCGCCGCCATCGCAGAAGGTGGCCTGAGCCCGGACGAGCAGGCAGTCGCAGAAGCCTCTCTGGCGTCGTGCGAAGCGTGCAGCACAGACCTGCAACTGCAGCGGGAAGCGCTAGAGGCTCTTCGGGGCGCTGCGCCAGTTGTCATGACCGATCTCGAACGGGCCGGGCTGCACAGAAGCGTTGCGGCCCAATTCGCCCCGGCTGTCGTAAAGCCAAAGCCGGCAGTTCCTTGGTTTCAGCGCTTGATGCCTGCCATGGCCGCAGCTGCTGCCCTGCTGGTGGTGGTTGGGGTTGGATCCGTACTCATAGACGGAGGCGGTAGTGCCGACTCCGCCGCCGAAACCACCCCGGTGGCCGGCGAAAGTCTGCGCACCGCCGCCGAGGAAGCGCTGCCCGAGGTCTCCGGCGGAGCCGAATTCGACGCTTCGACCGGCGCCCCCACTTCGACCATGGCAGCCCTCGCTCCCACGGCGTCCGGTATCCGGGAGTATGGCTCCATTTCCGTTGCAGATCTTGCCGAGATTGCCGGTCGTTTGGACGCCTTCGAAGAAGAGGACGGTGCCAACACATACTCAGCAAACGACCTCGAATCGTTACAGCTCGACTCTGTCATGGTTTGTGCCGAGATCGCCCTCGACGAGGGCCAGATTACCGTCATCGGACGTGCCATCGTCGATGGTGATGGAGTGGAGATCTACCGAATCAACGACCTCGTCAAGGTCTATTTAATCTCTGACTGCAGCTTGATGGATCCATTCGAGTAACCGACTGAGTGTTGTATCTGGCAGATAGGTTCTTGGTAACGCCGAGGACTCGCCTACCCCTTCCGGCCCCCCGGGCTGCCTCTCTCACCTGCGCAGAGGAGCACACCGGGATGGGACTTCTCCGCACCGGGCGGTCGGCACAAGAAAGGCGGGAAGGACCACCCGCCTTCGTTTGGCTACCTCAAAAGCCGAGGACGCAGCCACAGGCGACCTGGCCCGGCCAGACGTGATCGTAAATGGTATGCGGGAAGCGACACTTATTATCCAGCCGAACATCGAGCTATCCTGCTGGTCATGGACGAATTTGCCACGCGGTTCGCTGATTTTCTCGAAAACACGGCGCTCAAGATCCGGTCGCTGACGATTGACCGTCTCGATCGAGCTATCAAGATCACGGCACTGGGTATTGTCGCCATAACTCTGGCGTTCCTGGCCATCGTTTATCTCATCCGTGCCATTTTCCAGGCAGTGGCCGTACCGCTCGGCGTTCTCGGCGCGTATGCATCTTTTGGGGGACTATTTGTAGTCGGTGGAGCGTTTATGTGGGCGACACGAAAACGCGAACCGAAAGAAGACAATGGCTGAAAAGGTAATCATTATCGGCTCCGGTCCGGCCGGGTTGACCGCGGCGATCTACGCCGCCCGAGCCGATTTGGATCCGCTCATGTTCGAAGGGAGCCAGGCAGGCGGCCAGTTGATGCTTACCACCGAAGTCGAGAACTACCCGGGGTTCCCGGACGGAATCCTTGGCCCTGATCTGATGGACCAGATGCGCAAGCAGGCCGAAAGGTTCGAAACCCGGATCCAGACCGTTGACGTCACCAGGGTCGACTTCAGCTCTCGCCCGTTCCGGGTATGGGTCGGCGCCGATGAATACCAAGCGGAGTCCGTGATCATCTCAACAGGAGCGTCCGCCCGGTGGTTGGGCATTCCGGGTGAGGAGCGGTTGCGAGGTCGAGGCGTGTCGGCCTGTGCCACCTGCGACGGTTTCTTCTTCCGAGATCGAAGCATCGTGGTAGTCGGCGGAGGAGATACGGCCATGGAAGAAGCCATGTTCCTCACCAAGTTCGCCTCCAAGGTGACGATTATCCACCGTCGCGAAGAGTTCCGCGCCTCGGCCATTATGGCCCAACGTGCTCTCCAACACCCGAAGATCGAAGTGATGTGGAATTCTGTCGTTGAGGAGATGCTTGGCGACGATGAGGTCACCGGTGTCACCGTCCGCAATGTCAAGACCGAGGTCGTCTCCGGGATCGAAACCGAAGGTGTGTTCGTCGCCATCGGCCATACGCCCAACACTGAGCTTTTTCAGGGCCAACTCGAAATGAATGAGGTGGGTTATCTCACCCTGCGTGGCGATGGATCAACCGGCACTTCCGTGGACGGCGTCTTCGCGGCAGGCGACGTAGCCGACTCGATGTACCGACAGGCCGTGACCGCGGCCGGCACTGGATGCCAGGCGGCCATCGACGCCGAGCGCTGGCTCGACCAGGAATGAACGCTGGTCATCGTCTGTTCATGTGTACTGATAAGAACAAGGGAGAACATCCATGGGTGAAAGCGCAGTGACGGTCACCGACGCCAACTTCGCGGAAAGCGTGGCGGGGGAGAAGGCAGTTCTGGTTGACTTCTGGGCTGAGTGGTGCGGGCCGTGCAGAATGGTCGCTCCGGTCCTGGAAGAAATAGGCAAGGAATACCCGGACCAGATCACCATTGCCAAGTTGAACGTCGATGAGAACCCGTCCATCGCGGCCACCTACGATGTCATGAGCATTCCCACCATGATTGTTTTCCAACAGGGTGTCGAAAAAAAACGCATCGTTGGTGCTCGTCCCAAGCACATGATGATGTCGGAGCTCGCTCCATTTCTCACCTGACAAACCTGCCTCGTGGTGGTTTGAAGGTCTGACAGAGCAAATATCGTTTGCGACTCCCGGCGGTAAATCTGCGACCATGGGCTCATGAGGCTTTACCGGGTCGGTGATTCGGGAACGGCAGTCCGTGATATCCAGGATCGGCTGACCGCGCTCGGCTATCCGAGCGGCGCCGACCATCGCAGCGAGTTCGGTGACATGACTCGGTCGGCGGTGGTGGCTTTCCAACGCCAACGGGGCTTGCCGGCCGATGGGATTGTCGGCCCGGAGACCTGGAGAGCGATCTACGAGGCAGGCTTCCGGTTGGGCGACCGTCTGCTTTACCACCGGCGTCCGATGTTGCGCGGGGATGACGTGGCCGAATTGCAGCGAAGGCTCAATTCACTTGGTTTCGATGCCGGCAAGGTGGACGGGACCCTCGGCCCCAACACCCTCCGAGCGTTGATTGACTTCCAACAGAACCGTGGCATGGCAGAAGACGGCATCGCCGGTCCCCGGACGCTCGCCGAGCTTCACCTGGTGGCCAGAGCAACCCAGAAGACCGGACGGGAAGCCATCCGCGAACGAGAATGGCTGCGGGGTCTTCCCGACTCCGTAGTCGGCGCCCGCGTGTTCCTCGATCCCGCCTGCCGCGATGCCGATGAGGCAGACCGGACCTGGCTGGCGGCCAGCGAGACAGCCCTCCTACTCCAGCAGGAGGGTGCCATTCCGCTCCTTTCGCGAAGTAGCGACATCACCCTTCCCGAAAGGATTCGGGCGCGCCGGGCCAACCGGCTTGGAGCCTCGCTCATCGTCTCGTTTCAACTTCCGTATGCGGAGCCGGCGGCCGTGTTCTTCTTTGCCTCGTCGATGAGTAGAAGCGAGGCAGGGGCACTATTGGCAGCGGCGATCGCCGATCGGATCGGACTTCCCTTCGAAGGTCGCGCCCATCCGATCTTGAAGGAGACGCGCGCACCCGCCGTCGTCGTGGCGACCCATGACATGGGCAGGGAACTCGGCACATTGGTGGCGGCGGCCATCAGTGGGTTCTTTTCATCAGCCAAGGTCGACGACCCTGATCCACCCGGCCCCGGCTTGTCGGGCTAGGAACAGCAGAACTACGTCACGTGACGTTATACAGCATGGTGCATCATGCCGAGAAGAACTGCCGGTAGATGCGTTCTAGATCATCGAGAGAGCTGAAATCGATGATGAGCTTGCCCCGATCGTTGGCGTATTTGATCCTCACTCTGGTTGCCATCTGATCGCGGAGTCGCTGCTCGAGTTCGACGATCGCCGCCGGCCGCGCCGCGACGGAACGCCGTCCGGTGTTGCGCTCCCCAACGGCCTGGTTTCTCGCCCGTACCGCATCCTCTACCTGACGTACAGACCAGCCCTCCTCGACCGCGCGTTCGGCGATGTGCTCGGCAAATTTTCGGTCCTCGAGGCCGAGGAGAGCCCTAGCATGTCCGGCGGAAAGCTCACCACGTTCCAGTTTGCCCTGAATGGCAGCCGGAAGCTGAAGCAGGCGTAGAGAGTTCGTAATGGCCGAGCGGCTTTTTCCAACCCGGTTGCCGACATCCTCGTGGGTGAGCCCAAAGTCGTCGAGAAGCTCCTGATAGGCTGTTGCCTCCTCGAGTGGACTGAGGTCTTCCCGTTGGAGATTCTCGACGAGTGCTTCGGTGAGGAGCGACCGGTCATCGCTTTCTCTGATGATGGACGGGATCTCCTTCAGACCGACCTTCTTGGCCGCTCTCCACCTTCGTTCGCCTGCCACCAACGTGTAGGAACCCTCTTCGGCCTCCCGCACGATGATCGGCTGTAGAACCCCCACCTCTAGGATCGAAGCCGCCAGAGACGCAAGCGCCTCTTCACCAAAGAGTGAGCGTGGCTGGTGCGGATTGGGCGACACCCGGTCGATCGGAATGACCGCAAACCCGGTGCGGATGTCATCACTTTTCGGGATGAGCGCCTCAAGCCCCCGTCCAAGTCCGCTCCTGCGTGTTGCCATGTGCTTCCTCCTAGTCGCGACCGTGTCGCCGGCGAAACTCTCGTCCTAACTCCCGATAGGCGATGGCGCCCCTGCTCATCGGATCAAACGCCTCAATTGGCTCGCCATACGACGGCGCCTCTGAAAGCCGAACCGATCTCGGGATCACAGTCTTGTAGGCGCGATCACCAAAGAACTCGCGGACTTGGGCCACCACATCCGCCGAAAGATTGGTTCTGCCATCGAACATGGTCAATACCACGCCTCCGATCTTGAGGTCGGGATTGAGATTGCTCGAGACGAGGTCGATGTTCTTCATCAACTGGCTCAACCCCTCGAGGGCGTAGTACTCACATTGAATCGGAATCAAGACCTCACTCGAAGCAGCCAGAGCGTTGATAGTGAGAAGGCCAAGCGAAGGCGGACAATCGATCAGCACGAAGTCGTAATCCTTCTCGACATGCGCAAAGGCCTGGCGAAGCCGCAACTCTCGAGAGAACATCGAAACCAGCTCGATCTCCGAACCGGCCAGGTCAATGGTGGCAGGCACCACGAACAGATCCCGCACACTGGTTGGCTCAATGACATCAACTAGAGGCGCCTCACGAATCAGAACTTCGTAGATCGACGAGGTGATGGCTGATCGATCGATACCCAAGCCCGAAGTGCTGTTTCCCTGTGGATCTAGGTCGACCACCAAAACACGCTCGCCCTGAAACGCAAGAGCTGCAGCCAAGTTGATGGCAGTTGTGGACTTGCCAACGCCGCCCTTTTGGTTGGTGATAGCGACGACGGTGAAGTCGTGTTCAGTATTCACTGGGACCCATGATAAGAAGTGAGACCGTCCCGTCAAGGACCGTTGAGGGTATTTCGACAACTTGGACAGTCCGCTCGCCCGGCGATGCATGAGCAAACGGAACCGTCGTATCGTTTCCCCGCAGGCCGATAACGGCAGTACCGGCCGGGTGGAGGAGCGCCTCAGCCACCTCGCTGGCCCGGTAAGGGGGAAAGGCGGCCCTGAACACGGCCCCTTTCCAGAGTGGCGGCTCAGAAAGGGCATCTCCAAGCCGGACTTCCACATTGTCGAGCCCGATGCTCCGGACTGCTCTCCTTGCCAGGTCCACCCTTCTACCGGCTCGGTCCAGAAGGGTGACCAGGGTCTCCGGCCAAAGAATCGCCAGTGGAATGCCGGGAAGACCAACACCAGAGCCGACATCGAGCAGTCGCGGTGGCGGACCGGATTCCGCCCATCCCCGGGCAAAAGTCAGCGAGTCAGCCAGGTGCCGCACCCAGACTCGGTCTGCTTCGCGTGGACCTATTCCTCCTGCAACGATCCCTTCAACCTTCAGCCAAGTAGCAAAAGCGTCAAGTTGAGCCCATTGGCCTGGATGTAGGGGGGACAAACCGAGCCAACTCACTGCCCGCGCTATGGCCTGGTGATTCGTAGGGGAGTGTTTCACGTGAAACGAGAAGCAGTTGTGACATCCACCTACTCTTCGGCGGCAATAACGACCGACCGCCGTGGCTCTTCACCTTCTGAATAGGTCCGCACACCGTCGATCTCGCCGATAGTGTCATGAATGACTTTTCGCTCGGCCGCATTCATAGGTTCGACCATGATTTCACCACCATCATCAAGGACCTGCTGTGCGAGGCGCCGAGCATAGATCTTGAGCGCTTCGCGGCGGCGTTCTGCATATCCAGCGATATCGAGTCGAATCCGGGCGGATTCCTGGGTCTTTCGTTGCACAACCGTCTTGGCTAGTTCGTGGATAGACTGCAAGATCACGCCCCTCGAACCCACCAAGGCCTCGGTTTCGCTGCCAAGGACGTCCGCGTAGATGATGTCTTCGTCTACTCGGGTCTCAACTGTTCCTTCAAGGCCAAACGCGTTGAGCAGACCCTCGAGGAATTCGCCCACGACGCTGGCCTGCTCTTCTCGGCTCACGGTTGTCTCCCTTGCTTGTGCCTCAGATTCGCCGCCGGCCTTGGCCGAGAGTTCGGGGGCTCGACCTCTCTTGGGCGGGTTGGATCTGCTACCTGATCTCTCTTCTTCTCGCCGACCAGGCTTCTGGCGCTGGTCGCCTCTCGGCCCGGATGACGACTGCTGATCCCGGGCCTGTCGTTCGCCTCGGTCGCTGCCGCGCTGGTCTCTGCCCTCCCTGGGCTGGGACCGCTCGTCCCGACCCTGTCCGTCCCCACCCTGTCTGTCTCCCGAAGACTGGGACCGCTTGTCCCGGCTCTTTCCGTCCCCACCCTGTTTGCCGCCCGAGGATCGATTGCGACGCCGCTTTTTTGGCCGCGGCTTCACCCGGACCACCGCGTCGGTGCGCCCTATACCAAGAAAGCCCTTCTCTGGCTCCTGGAGCACCTCGACATCGACCTCATCACGAGATTCGATACCCAATTCCGCCAGGGCCGCCTCGACAGCAACGTCCACGGAAGGTCCTTTGACTTCAACCCACTCCACAGTCACTTCCTCCTGCGCCGTTTGCGTTTTTTCTCTGAAACCGGCTGCGAGACCGGCTTCTCCAGCGGTTCTTCGGGATCCGGCTCCAGTTGGCGGGGAACCGATGTCGGTCGGCCGTCGATCTTGAAGATCAAAGCCTGCTGGCCGATCCTGAAGACATTGGCCGTGACAAAGTAGATATTCAATCCTGCCGGGAAGGAATAGGAGAAGAATCCGAACATCAACGGCATGATCTTGGTCACCATCTGCATCTGACGCGCCTGATCGCTGTCCTGTTTCTGGCCTCGAGTTGTTTGCCACTGTTGAAAATATGCAGTGCCCAGCACAGTCAATACAACCAGGATATACGGCAGAGCCGTACCCAGGTCGAACCCCGTGTCGGCTGTGATCACCTGGCTGGGCGACAAACTCAGGTCCATCCCGAGAAAGCGTCCCTCGGAGCCGTTGCTCAACACTCCATAGAGTTTGGAAGTTTCTGGAATAAACGAGACGGCAGCCTCGTTACTACCCGAAGCATTGAGAGGATCCCTCAATAGCCGGAACAGACCGAACCAAATGGGCATTTGGATCAACATCGGGAACAGGCAGCCGGCCGGATTAACGCCCTTTTCCTTGTAGAGCTCCATCATCTCCTTCTGGAGCCTCTCCTTATCGTCCTTGTACACCTTCTGGAGCTTCTTGACCTCCGGTTGGATCTCGGTCATCGCCCGGGTGGAGCGAGTTTGTTTGAGCGTCAAAGGAAACATCAGAACGTTGACCACCAAGGTAAGGAAGATTATGGCAAGTCCGTAATTGGGGATCAGTTCGAAGAAGAACGTCATCGGAACGGCAATAATCCTGGCGAGTGTGTCGAGCATCAAATGTCTTTCTTGGAGCTGGCCGGCACCGGGTCGTACCCGCCCTCAGCGAGGGGATGACACCGTGCGATTCGTTTCATCCCGATCCAGGTTCCGCCCAGCAGGCCAAACCGGCCGATCGCCTCATACGCGTACTGGGAACAGGTGGGGGAGTACCGGCAATTCTTGCCCATGGAAGGAGAAAAGGCCTTCTGGTATGTGCGGATCAGGGCGCGGCCGAGCCGTGCCCCTGGCCCGGTTCGTTTCGCTTCGAGATCAGCCACCTGATGTCTCCTCACCAATCGCCCCTCGCAACCATTGCTCAACTTCAACAAACGATGCACTCAGCACCTCCCGAGAGGCGATGACCACATAGTCATGACCTTCCCGCAGACGTACGCCCGCAAGCGCCTCGCGGAGGCGACGCTTCGCGCGGTTACGTTGCACAGCGCCACCCACACTCTTGGCCCCAGCCACTACGCCGACGCGCGGCGGTCCCGGAGCACCCGCTCCAACGATAACGACCACCCCGCCGTTACGACGACGTCTCCCGGTGCTAAAGACCCGCTGGAAAGCGGTCCGACCACGAAGAGAAGCGTACGGCCGGCTGTTAGGCGGAGATGCGCTGACGGCCTTTGGCACGTCGCCGCTTCAGGATGGCGCGTCCGGATCGAGTACGCATCCGGGCGCGAAAGCCGTGCTTTCTCTTGCGTCGCCGAACGTTGGGTTGATAGGTGCGTTTCATCGGGACCCCGATTCCAAATAATGAGGTGATAGAAAAGGTTACAGCGGGCGGAACACTTGTCAAAGGCGGCGGCCGGTCCTAACCCACCCCAAGGCTGTGCCGACGAGGTCAACCAGCCGCTCAGGCCGCACACCGCGAAGATTTTTCCTAGGACGCGAAAAGCTCTTTTGCTCCAGTTTTCGGGTCGCCGAGGTGTCTTGGCCCTGTCAAGAACGGGGGAAACCGGCCCCAAGCTGGGTAAACCTTATCCGTCATTATGTCGAAAACAGGTCGCAGGCCTCGATTTCACGCTCTTGTGGCCCCCTCGCCGAAAGCATATACTCGCTCACCGTCAGGCACTCAAGAGTGGCCTCACTTCCCCGGGATGCAGCGCATGGGCTTTGTGTCGGTCCGGATGGGATGGACAGGAATACAGATCTGTTTTCCACACATTGTGGACAGGTCTGTGGAAATAGATTCTGTACGCAGGCGTAGTGACTCGGGAGGGGACACGTGGCGGAACCTCAGTCGCTGACGGGGGAAGTCGACTTCTTTAGAAGCGCGGTGCAGGCCCGTGTGAGCCCTGTCAACTGGCAAACCTGGCTCGCTCCACTTGGAGTACAGCCAAACGACGGCTCTATCAGCATTACCGCATCAAGCGAATTCCATTTGCGGTGGGTTCGGGAAAAGCACCTGGCCGTCCTCAAAGAAGCGGCCTACGAGGCTTTCGGACCTGGGAGCGAACTCGTCTTCGACATCGACGTAACCGACCACTTGATCGGGGATCTCGAACTCGAAGAAGAGGACGAGGCGCCGCAGGTAGCAAGCACCTCCCTTTTACCCGAACTTACCACCTCGGAACGCCGCCTCCAGGGCAAATACACGTTCGAGAACTTCGTGGTCGGTCAGTCAAACCGCTTTGCCCATGCAGCTGCCATGGCCGTGGCCGAACAACCGGGCGGCCACTACAACCCCTTGTTCATTTACGGCGGGGCCGGATTGGGTAAGACGCATCTACTCCACGCCGTCGGCCACCATGCTCTCGAACTCCGACCCGCGGCCGTCGTTCGTTATGTGTCCTCCGAAAACTTCTTCAACGAGTTCATCGACGGCATCCGTAAGAAACGGATGGATGAGTTCAAGGCCAGGTACCGCACTACCGACGTTTTGCTCTTGGACGACGTCCAGTTCTTCGAACGGAAAGAGCAAATCCTCGAGGAGTTCTTTCACACGTTCAACGACTTGTATGAGGCTGGGAAGCAGATGGTCCTCAGCGCAGATCGCCATCCCAAACATCTGGCGACCCTTGAGGACCGGCTGCGCAGCCGATTCGAGTGGGGCTTGCTCACCGACATCCAACCTCCGGACGTTGAAACCCGCATCGCGATTCTCCGCAAAAACGCGGAGTTTGCTCCCAAACTGGTCGGCGAGGATGTACTCCATTTCATCGCCGAACACCTGCAGGACAACATCAGGGAACTCGAAGGTGCCCTCACTCGGGTGACTGCCTACGCCGCCCTGACCGATCAGAGCATCAACCTCGAGATGGCTATGGACGTCTTACAGGATTTGGTGCCGGCTGCCTCACAGCGGCCGGTCTCAGCAGAAGACATCATCATCGCCGCCGCCGCCGCGTACGGGTTCTCAGTCGACGACCTTCGCAGCCCCAGCCGCCGCCAGCCTCTTGTTCTCTCGCGGCAGGTTGCCATGTACCTCTGCCGGGAACAAACCGACCTTTCGCTGCCGAAAATCGGCGCTCTCTTTGGTGGCCGAGATCACACCACCGTCATGCACGCCATCGACAAAGTGAAACGCCTGTTGCTCACCGATCATCAGGTCTTCGAGAGAGTCACAGCCCTTTCCCAGCAGCTGAGGAGAACGTGATCTTACCCACAGACAACGCTGCGGCTTCACTACCCGCTGGGGACAAAGGCCACGCTACCCCCATACATTGTGGATGGGAGACTCACCCCCTGATCAGGCCTTTCAGAGAGTTGTCCACGATCCACAGGGCCTACTACAACTACTACGGTTATGAGATAAACCCTCAGTAATAGAAGGGATGGGACAACTTGCGCATTCGAGCTGAACGAGACGACCTGGCAGATGTGTTCTCCAGGGCCAACCGAGGAGTCGGGATGCGTCCTGCCCAGGCTATCTTGCAAGGCGTTCTGTGCGAGGTTCAGGGCAACAAACTCAAAGTGACCGGCACCGACCTCGAGATGACGGTGCGCACGACCACAGAGGTAGAAGTGCTCGAAGAAGGCTCGATCGTTATTCCCGCCCGGTTGGCGAGCGAGGCTATCAAGAAGATGCCGGTTGGTGCGGTGACGCTTACCTCTGGTGACGGTGAGGTTGAAATCATGGGGGCAGGGCCCCGCTTCAGCCTCCGTGAATTACCCGTAGATGAGTTTCCCCATCTAGGAGAGGTTGATTTTGACGGGGCCGTCGCGGCCGAGGGAGATCAGCTGGTAGCGGCTATTGCCCAGGCAACCGTTGGTGCATCGATCGACTCCGCCCGTCCGATCTTGACCGGGGTTCTTTTCGAGAAAGATGATGAGGGTCTCAGGCTGGTTGCCACCGACTCGTATCGGCTGGCCGTGCGGAAGGTGCCCGGCGTTTCACTTGCGGAGTCGGGGCTCGTCCCGGCCAGGGGCCTCAGAGAACTGAGCCGGACTGTGGCAGCGGCCAAAATGGAAGTCTCGATCCGGCAAAGAGAAGCATTGTTCGGATCTTCGCGCGGGTCGTTGACCCTACGCCTCATCGAGGGCACGTTTCCGAACTATCGCCAACTCCTGCCTGAGTCTTATCCCAATCGTGTGGTTGTGACGAAAGAAGGTCTGCTTGAAGCTCTCGGAAGAGCGTCGCTGGTAGCCGAGGATCATATTCCGGTGCGGCTTCGGTTGATGGAAGGTGGTGTAGAGGTCACCGTGACACGCCAGGATGTCGGCGGTGAGACGGAACACATTCCGGGGGAGTATCAAGGTGAGGCGGAAGATGTGATGATTGCCTTCAACCCGCGTTATCTGACGGAGGGGGTGTCCGCCATTGACTCGGATGAAGTCCAGATCGAGGTCACGGACGGACTCAAGCCCAGTGTCATCAGAGGCGTTGATGACGACCGGTTCACCTACCTGTTGATGCCTGTCCGTATCTGAATGGAGTTCTCCTGGCTCGAGCTCAAGGACTTTCGCTCGTACCGTGAACTTCGAATCGAACCACATCCAGGAATCAACGTTTTTGTTGGTTCGAACGGTGCGGGGAAGACGAACCTCCTTGAGGCAGCTGCGTACCTCACCTCATTCCGTTCATTCCGGGGAGCGCCCGACGAAGCACTGATCAACGACGAAGGCGAGGCTGCGGTGGTTCGAGGCGAGGTGCGTCACGTGGCAAGTACCTCACTCATCGAGTCGGAGCTTCCTCGAAGGGGGCGGCGTCGAGTACGGGTCAATGGCCAGCGTCCCGCCCGCTCCACCGATCTTCTTGGCCACGTGCGGGCCGTCATGTTTCTTCCCGATGACCTTGACATCGTCAAACGGGGTCCGGCCTACCGTCGGGACTTCCTCGATGCCGTGGCCGTTCAGCTGTGGCCAGGCGCTTACCTCGACCAGCAGGAGTACGAGCGCACTCTACGACAGCGAAATTCCTTGTTGCGGCAGTCGGGCCGGGAGGTGGATGAGCCAACGTTGGCGGTCTGGGACCAACGTCTGTCACAGGCAGCAGGCAAACTGATGGTGCGGCGTACCGGCGCAGCTGCTGTCCTGCGGGAAGGTATCACCGAGACCTATGCCCGCCTTTCGGGAGTCGGAACAAGGGTTGAGCTGCATTATGCGTCGAAATGGGGAGGTTCCTTGCAGGAAGAAGGGGCGGATACCGTGGCGGAGGTCCTGGCGGAGGCGCTCGAAGGCAGCCACCGGGCGGATATCGAACGGAGAGTTACGACGATGGGACCCCACCGGGACGAACCCTGGTTCACTGTGGATGGTCGCGACGCTCGAACGAGGGCCAGCCAGGGAGAGCAGCGGACTCTGGCCTTGAGCCTTCGCTTGGCTTCGCACACCGCCATCAGTGACGCTGCCGGGGAAGTGGCCTTGTTGCTCCTCGACGATGTGTTCTCGGAATTGGACATGGAAAGAGCCAACGCGCTGGCCGGTATGTTGCCGCCGGCTCAGACCTTCATCACGACGGCCCGGGAAGAGGAGGTGCCGGTCCACGGCCGCACTTTTCTCGTGGAGCCAGGGAGTATCAGATGAGCCGGCTCGAATCGATGGATGGACTCGTCGCTAGAGCTCTGAAGAACCTCGGGATAGAGCGACTCGATGTGATGCTCAGCCTGGTAAACGAATGGGAAGAGCTCACTCCGGAGCCTTGGTCTTCCCACGCCACCCCCCTGCTGCTCAAAGGGGGAGAACTCTTGGTCGAGGCAGCCTCATCGCAAGCGGTGACCCTTTTGCGGTACGCCGTTGGGGACCTCTTGCGAAGGCTCGATGAGCGGTTCGGCGTGGGCGTGGTCGGCTCCGTTCGGGTGCAGTCCCCACCCCCAAGGACACGACCCACATAAAGCAGAGTCGAGCATTTGAAAAGGCCTGTAAATGTTGATGTTTTCGTCGCTGGAGGGCTTGGGGAAACCTTCCCGAATTGGTATACTTACATTCGTGTAAACAATGGCTCTGGCGGGACTCGTCGGGTGGTTTCGCTTTCGGGCCGTTCTTCTTGTTGAAGGAGTTTCGTGAGTACTGCGAATCGCGCCTCTGAGAGCTACGGGGCCGCTGATATCACCGTCCTCGAAGGCCTCGAGGCCGTGCGTCGCCGTCCGGGTATGTATATCGGATCGACCGGACCGCGGGGACTACACCATCTCTTGTGGGAAGTCGTCGACAATGCCGTCGACGAGGCCATGGCCGGCTTCTGCACGCGGATTGACGTGACGATCCGCCAAGACGACAGCGTGCAAGTGAGGGACAACGGTCGGGGGATCCCGGTCGATAGACATAAGAAGACGAAAGAGTCGGCGTTGACCACCGTCCTCACAACTCTGCACGCCGGAGGCAAGTTCGAGGCCGGTGCGTATCAGGTTTCGGGTGGATTACACGGTGTAGGCGTCTCGGTGGTCAACGCCCTGTCGGCTCGACTCGACGCGGAGATAGTGCGGGAGGGGTTCCACTGGACCCAGACCTTCGAAGAAGGCCATCCCATCGGGCCCGTCAAGAAAGGTAAGCCGGGGAAGCGCACCGGAACGACGATTACCTATTGGCCGTCCCCGAAGACGTTTGTTGAGACGCGCTCCCTAGATCTCAGCACGGTGACCTCCCGACTCCGCGAGATGGCTTTCCTCAATCGTGGTTTGGAGATCCGACTCATCGATGAACGCGAAGAGGAACCGGTCGAAGAGACCTTCCACTACAAGGGCGGCCTGGTCGACTACATCAAACACCTCAACGCCACCAAGGACCCACTCCATCCTCACGTCATCTACTTCGACGATCAGAGCGAAGACGCCGAAATAGAGGTCGCCTTGCAGTGGACGTCTTCGTATACGGAGACAGTGTTGAGCTTCGCCAATAACATCAACACCCACGAAGGAGGCACACATGAGGAGGGGTTCCGTAAAGCCCTGACCAGGGCGATCAACGACTTTGCCCGATCGAAGGGACTCATCAAGGAGAAAGATGAGAACCTCACCGGGGAGGACGCCCGCGAGGGTTTGACGGCGGTGGTATCGGTCAAAGTGCGTTCTCCGCAGTTCGAGGGACAAACCAAAACCAAGCTGGGCAACACCGAGATCCGCGGCTACGTGGAAAAGACACTCAATCGTCTTCTGCCCGAATGGCTGGAACGGTACGGCGGGGAGGGGCGGGCCATCGCTGACAAGAGCCTCATGGCCGCCCGGGCCAGATTGGCGGCCCGTAAGGCAAGAGAGTTGACCCGCCGCAAGAGCTTGCTCGAATCGGCCAGCCTGCCGGGCAAGCTCGCCGATTGTTCCTCTCGGGACGCTGCGGTGAGCGAACTGTTCATCGTCGAGGGCGATAGCGCCGCCGGTCCTGCCAAACAGGGCCGTAACAGCGAGACGCAGGCGATCCTTCCCATTCGTGGCAAGATCATCAACGTCGAGAAAGCCCGGCTGGCCAAGGCCTTGCAGAACACCGAGATTCAGTCGCTGATCACCGCCATCGGCACCAGTATCGGCGAGGAATTCGACATCGAGAAGGCCCGCTACCACAAGGTAGTGCTGCTCACCGACGCCGACGTCGATGGGGCGCATATTCGCACCCTGCTACTCACGTTCTTCTTCCGTCATATGCGCCCGCTCATCGAAGCCGGGTACGTGTACTTCGCCCAGCCACCCCTTTATCGGGTCAAGGCCGGGAAGGAAGTCCACTATCTCTCCTCCGATGAGGAACTTGAGCAACTCCGGGAAGACATGAACGGCAGGAAGCTCGACGTCAGCCGTTTCAAAGGACTCGGAGAGATGAATGCTTCCGAACTTCGGGACACCTCCATGGATCCTGCCCTGCGGCATTTAGTCAAGGTCGAATTGGAGGACGCGGGACAGTCAGAAGAGATCTTCTCCACGTTGATGGGAGATGATGTGGCTTCTCGCAAGCATTTCATCCAACGCAATGCCAAGGACGTCCGGTTCCTCGACGTCTGATAGGGAGAGAACCACATGGTCGACGAACGCACGTACGAAGAGAACAACCTCGTGATCGATATCAACGACGAGGTCAAGAAGTCCTTCCTCGATTATGCGATGTCGGTCATCGTGTCACGAGCTCTCCCCGACGTGCGGGATGGAATGAAGCCGGTGCAGCGTCGGATCGTCTACGCGATGTTCGAGGCGGGAATGCGCCCGGGAACCAGCTTCCGCAAGTGTGCGACCGTGGTCGGCAACGTCATGGGCAGCTACCACCCGCACGGTAATGATGCCATCTACGATGCGCTGGTCCGCCTGGGGCAGGATTTCAGCTCTCGATATCCCCTGATCTCGCCGCAGGGCAACTTCGGCACCATCGACGACCCGCCGGCGGCCATGCGCTACACCGAGAGCCGACTGTCACCTATTGCCATGCACCTGCTGGAAGGCATCCGCGAAAATACCGTCGACTTCCAGGACAACTACAGCGGCGAGTCCTCCGAACCGCTCGTGCTGCCTGCCCGGTACCCGAATCTGCTGGCCAACGGTGCCACCGGGATCGCGGTCGGCATGGCGACCAACATCCCTCCCCACAACCTGGGGGAGGTCATCGACGCCGTGATTTTCGCCATCGGGAATCCTGATGCTCCGATCGAGGATTACCTCCGGATCGTCAAAGGCCCCGACTTCCCAACGGGTGCCTACCTGGTTGGGACCAACGGTATTCGCGAGGCCCTCACCACCGGAAGAGGCTCGGTGAAGATGCGGGCCGTCACGGACGTGCAGGAGATACGCAAGGGCCGCACGGCCATCATTGTGAGCGAGCTTCCCTACCAGGTCTCCCAGGACCGGGTGCTGGCCAAGATCGCCGATCTGGTCCACGACAAGAAGATTGCGGGGATTGCCGACCTCCGAAACGAGAGCTCCGCTCGGCTCGGGACCCGGTTGGTCGTCGAGCTCAAACGGGAAGCGGCTCCCCAAGTCGTGCTCAATCAGCTCTTCAAAATGACGCAACTGCAGGAAACATTCGGGGTGAACGCCGTTGCGCTGGTCGACGGTGTGCCCCGAACACTCAACATCGCCGAGATGATCGGGTACTACATCGACCACCAGATGGAAGTAGTCGAACGACGCACCCTCCATCGGCTCGAGGACGCCAAGGCAAAGGCGCACGTCCTCGAGGGCTTGATCATCGCAGTCGACAATATCGACGAAGTAGTCCAGATCATCCGCTCGTCCGACGACACCCCGACCGCTAAAGGTCGGTTGATTGAGCGGTTTGGCCTCTCGGAGATCCAGGCGAACGCCATCTTGGAAATGCCACTCCGTCGTCTGACTGCGCTGGAGACCGGGAAGCTTCGCGAAGACCTTCAGCAATTGAAAGACCTCGTTGCCGAACTCGAAGCCATCCTGGCCGATCCCTCCCGCCGACGGGCCATCATTGTGGAGGAATTGACCGAAATCCGCGAGAAATTCGCCGATAAGCGGCGCAGCAGGATCATCCCCGACGAGGGAGACCTCTCCCTCGAAGATTTGATCGCCGACGACGAACTGGTCGTTACCGTGTCCGCCAATGGATATCTCAAGTCGGTTGAGGCCAGCATCTATCGAACGCAAGGCCGAGGGGGTCGGGGAGTCAAGGCAGCCTCGCTCCATGAGGATGACGTCGTCAACAAGCTCGTGCACACGACTGCCCACGCCTACTTGTTGTTCTTCACCAATCAGGGCAAGGTCCACCGGATCAGGGCGCACGAGATCCCTCGCAAAGATCGAACCGCCAAAGGGGTTCTGGCGCAATCGGTGCTTCCGCTTGATCCGGAAGAACGGATCGAAGCCGTGATCGACACCCGCAACTATGAGACGTCGCGCTATCTGGTGATGGTGACCAGGAAGGGCCTGGTCAAGAAGACGCCGTTCGGCGACTATGACTCGCGCAATGCAACCCTGGTTGCCATCAACTTGGTCGAAGGAGATGAGCTGGTAGCGGTCCGCACCACCAACGGTGAGAACGACATGCTGTTATTCACGCAAATGGGCCAGGGGATTCGTTTCTCTGAGAAAGACCTTCGGCCCATGGGCCGCGCCACCCGCGGGGTGCGCGGCGTCAAGCTGCGCGAGGGCGATCGAGTGATTGGAGCCGCTTCCAACTCCGATGGCGAGCAGGTTCTTCTCATCACCTCGGGTGGCTATGGGAAACGCGTAGCAATGAGTGGATTCCCCAATCAACGGCGCGGCGGTCTTGGCGTCAAGGCCATCAAGCTGACCAAGGTGCGTGGAACCCTGGTCGGGGCCCGGGCGATCCTCGACGGTACGCAGATATTCGTCATTTCATCCGGTGGGGTGGTGATTCGCATTGCAGTGAATCAGATCAGTCGCCAAAAACGGGAAGCCAGTGGTGTCAAAGTGATGAACATGCCGGACGGCACCACGATCTCGGCATTTGCTCCCATTCCGATCGAAGAAGTCGAGGAGGCCCTTGGGAACCAGCCGACCAGCGGCATCGTTGGGTTGGAGGACTGATCACCTGGGTTATCGAGGTTGGGCGTTACACTCGCCCCACGAGGAGTTGAAAGTTATGGCATCCGTGCGACGAGTGCGCAGGGTCATAAGAAAATTCGATCCGTGGACCGTGTTGAAGGTCTCGATTGTTTTCTATGCCGTGATGGCCGTGGCCATCGTGCTCGGCATGGTGATCCTGTGGGCCGTGGTCAATAACGCCGGTATTCCCCAGGCCATCGAAGACTTCGGCAAGAAGATCACCCTGCTGGAGGCGGATGCTGAGTTGTTCGCCGATGGTGAGCGCTATCTGCGAGTAGCCGTCTTCCTGGGCGTCGTGTGGACGGTGCTGTTGACCGGACTCACGACACTGGCGGCCGTGATGTACAACCTCATCTCGGACATAGTCGGTGGTATCGAGATAGTGGTGCTGGAGGAGACGCTCAACGCTCCGCAGGGCTCTCAGGCCGGTGTCCGTATCCCTCGTAGCTGGCAGACCACCACGCCTCCGCCTGGCTCGTCTCTACCGCTTGACCAGGTTGATCTGCCCACCGAAGAAGTGGTCCTCACCGACAAAGCGGTGGGAGCCTCATTCGAGGTTCGTAGCTCGTAGCTCGCTGATGCCTGCCGCCCCCTTCGGTCTTCGTGGCTCTCCTCGAAATAGTTCCCCGCCGGGTGTCGGGTTGCGCCGATACGGGCGACATTCTGCCGTGTTTCCCAACGTGGGCTCCCCCGCTGTGAAGCGGGGGAGCTGTCCGAGCGAAACGAGGACTGAGGGGGCACCCGGGCTCATTTCCTGCAGCTAGATGCCCCCTCCGGCTCGGTTCCTTCGAACCGAGCCCCCCTCGGTGAGTGAGGCCGTCCGACCCGTCGGCCCAAACCGCGAGAGAACACCGCCCGGGGGAAGTACCGCAGCGGCGAACCCGCTGGGGCAGGGGGCCTCCTACCGAGAACCATGCACAGGCGAGCCGAGCTCGCCTACCGAAGTTCATGGAACGTGGCGATTTCTAGACCCGCTTTGAGCGCCCTTTCGAGATACGTACCGAAAGCAGCGGTCGGGTAATTGACACCGACCGGGTACGCGCCGGTCCCGGCTGCCAGCACCGCCGCCGCGAAGGCGATTCCCCCCAGGAAGTAACTGTCGTCTGCCACTCCCAGCGTGCGTACTTCGACTCCCTCCGGCGTTGCCGCGGTCACCCTGACCGCCAGACCGGTCCATGGCCCTTCGACCGGTGCGGCCAGGAACTGCGTGCCGGGAGGTGCTTGCGGCCAGACGTCGTCGCCACTCTCGGCCCACAGGTTCCCGATTGGTTGTGGAAAGACCAGCGGCAGGCCCCGCCGGAGGGGACGACCGGGTTCCGTCCATGCGACCACAGCTTCCATGGGACTTTCGTGGCGGGTGCATTCGTGGGCCGCCAGTGAGGCCGCCAGGCCGAAGCGGGGGTTGGCACCGACGACGAACGGTATGTCCGGGTTGGGAGTAACAACCGCCTGGTTGGTTGGTACCACCAAGGGAATGCCATGGTCCGAAGCCTGTCGATAGCGCCGTTTGATGTGTTCGATATCGTCGCTGGCGACAACATCCCAGCCGGCGAGGTCGGTGATGGTGCTGACCCGGGGGTCACCCGACGTGGAGCGCCGCCCAATCAGGCCGATGGCTTCGACGGACCGTTCGGCCAGGAGTACCCGGGCCGCCCTCGACCCTATCTTCCCGGTGGCTTCTAGGGCGATCTTCATGGTCGGTTGGTCACCGCTTGAGTTCGACCGGTTCCCAGGCACCAGATCCCTGGGGAGGCCTGATCGGCCGCTTTCTAACTGCCAGAACTGCCGCGGCCAAAGCGGCCACTACGAGGATGGGTCTGCGGATCATCGGCCCAGTGTAGGGAGATTCTCCTGCCGGCAAACAGGCGGCTATTGTTGCGATTGTCCGGTTGAGCCGGACACCGTGAAGGTCCCATCAGTGGCTAAGAGCGAAGTCCGGTTTCAATCCGGCGCTGTCCCGCAACTGTGATGCCCTCTGTGGAGGGATGAGCCAGGTCGCCTGCCTTCATGGTCACGAAAGTGCTCTCGCAGGAAGGGCGCACGTGCGACCACGTCGGACGCAGCGTCCTCCGAAGGATTGGAGGACTGGTGAGACGCCCGACAGTTTGTTTCCTGGCCCTGGGTTTGCTGGTTGCTGCTTGTGCGTCACCCATCACGGTCGATAGCGATGCCGGCCAATTGACTCTCGACGAGCGGCCGGAGCGAATTGTGTCCCTCTCGGCGACCCATACCGAGATTCTGTATGCCATCGACGCCGCCTCGTTCGTCGTTGCGACCGACCTCACGTCCAATTACCCCATAGAGGCCGAGGCGACGACGAAAGTGGACGCCTTCAACTTCAATGTTGAGGAGATCGCCGCAGTTGAACCCGACCTCGTCGTCACCGGGTTCAATTCCCAGGGGGAATTAGATGCGCTCCAGGCGGTCGGGATCCCGGTTCTTCTCCTAGCTCCCGCCGCGAACCTGGAGGACGCCTATGAGCAAATCGAGATTCTGGGCGACGTAACCGGTCGGGAGGCGGAGGCCGCCAACCTCATCTCCTCCATGCAGACCAGGATCGACGCGCTGATTGGTTCGACCACGGCTGAGGGGCTCACAGTGTTCCACGAGATTGATAACACGCTGTTCTCCGCCAATTCATCGACCTTCCTCGGGGACATCTATCGCCGCCTCGGCTTGTCGAACATCGCTGATGCCGTTCCCGATGAATTCGCATCCGGGTATGTCCAGATAGCTGAGGAGTACTTGTTCTCTCGAGATCCGGACCTCATTCTTCTCGGTGATGCGGGCTTCGGTGAGAGCTTCGAGTCGGTCGGCGCTCGCCCCGGATGGGGCTCCCTCAGCGCGGTTCAGAATGGTGCCGTATTCGAATTGGACGGCGATGTGGCCGGACGGTGGGGCCCCCGAACCGTCGATCTAGTCGAGGACATCGTGGCGGCCATCGAGGCGGCCTCGTAGTGGCGACCCCGGCCGCCGTCCCCTCGAGTCGGAGGAGGCGCGCGTACTTCATCGGTGGCACATCCCTTCTGGTGATTGCGGTCCTGGGTGTCACTCTTGGCCCGGTGCGAATCGGAGCCGGCGCGGCCCTATTAGAAATAGCCGATCGGATCCTTCCGGTGAACATCGATTCGGGTCTGAGCGACCAGGAGGCCGCCATTGTATGGCAACTGCGAGCCCCGCGCGTGGTGCTGGGGAGCCTCGTCGGGGCCATGCTGGCGACCGCCGGGGGTGCCTACCAGGGAGTGTTCCGCAACCCACTCGCCGATCCTTACCTGCTCGGGGTGGCGGCCGGAGCCGGTTTGGGTGCCACCGCAGCTCTAGCTTTCGGTGCCGGGGCCGGTGCCCTGCCCCCAGCCGCCTTTGCCGGTGCCGTTCTGGCGGTGGGCGCTACCTACTATTTTGCCCGGGCGGCCGGTGGCAGAAGAACCGCGGCGACGCTGATCCTGTCAGGTGTCGCCGTTGGGTCCTTTCTCACAGCCATCCAGACCTTTATCCAACAGCAGTTGTCAGACCGGATCAGAGAGGTATTCGCGTGGCTGCTGGGGCGCCTGAGCGCCGCCACGTGGTCGCAAGTAGGCACGGTGCTTCCGTACGTCGTGGTGGCTCTGGTAGTGCTCATGGCCTATCGCCGGGTCCTCGACGTTCTTTCGGTCGGCGAAGAAGAGGCGGCCACTTTGGGAGTACAACCCGCCCGGGCCCGACTGGTGATCATTGCTGCAGCCACCCTCGGGTCCGCGGCAGTCGTCTCCGTGACCGGATTGATCGGGTTCGTGGGGATCGTGGTGCCACACGCCGTTCGAATGGTGGCCGGCGTGAGCTATCGGGTGATCCTGCCGCTCTCGATGGTCATCGGGGCAGCCTTCTTGCTGGCCGCAGATCTTCTGGCTCGCACCCTGATCTCTCCCGGCGAGTTGCCAATCGGCGTGGTGACGGCCTTCGTGGGTGCCCCGTTCTTTGCCATGATCCTGCGACGCCGGGAGGCTGCCTGATGGCGCGTCTCGAGTGCCGGGGGTTGCGTGCCGGATATGGCGATAATGAAGTGCTGCACGGTGTCGATCTTGATGTCGCGGAGCGCGAATGGGTGGTAGTCATCGGACCGAACGGGTCCGGGAAGTCGACGTTGCTGCGGGCGGTGGCCGGAACTTTGCCGGCCACGGGAGATGTACGGGTCACCGGCAACTCGGCGGCGGGTGTGGCCACCAGGCGCCGATCACGACTGGTGGCGATGGTCCCGCAGAACCCTGTGATACCAGACGGTATGACGGTGCTGGACTACGTCCTCCTGGGTCGCACTCCGTATATTCCCGCCTGGGGGACGGAATCCGGTGGTGATCTGCGGGTCGCCCGACGGGTGCTTGCCGAGCTAGACCTCGGATCCATGGCGGATCGGGTCCTGCAATCGCTCAGCGGTGGCGAGCTTCAGCGGGTCGTGTTGGCCCGCGCCCTCGCCCAGGAGGCGCCGGTACTGCTACTCGACGAGCCGACCACAGCTCTGGACGTCGGCCACCAACAGCAGGTACTCGAGTTAGTTGACCGACTACGCGAGACCCGGTCGATTGCGGTCCTGGCGGCCATGCACGACCTGACCCTGGCTGCTCAGTACGCAGATCGCCTGGTGCTGCTGGTCGACGGGCGTACCGCCGCCGCAGGCGCGGCGGAAACTGTGCTCACCTCCGCCCTTCTGCGTGAGCACTACAGCGCTCAGGTGACAATCCTGAGGAGTCCGGACGGAAGCGTCGTGGTTGCTCCTCAGCGAAGCACGCATTCGGTCCCGAAAGGTCATAAGCCCTAACCTGATAGGTCTGGAGGACGCATTGGAAGCGCTTGCGGAGACCCTGGGTCTCTCGACCGGTCAGTTGAAGGCGGTTCAATCCGCGGTGGTGCTTCTCGTCGTCGTCTTGGTGCGCTGGGTGGTACTGCGCATCATCCACCGCCGGATCGAGGATCCTGAGGTCTGGTACCGGGCCCGCAAGATCGCCACATATACGGCCACCCTGCTGGTTCTCTTCTTGCTGCTGCGGATCTGGCTGATCCAGTTCGAGAACTTTGCCACGTTCCTCGGCTTGCTGTCGGCCGGTGTGGCCATTGCCCTGTCCGACGTACTGAAGAACCTGGCCGGATGGGCCTATATCCTCACCCGTCGTCCTTTTCGGACCGGCGACCGAATTGAGATCGGCGACCACGCCGGCGATGTGATCGATGTTCGGGTCTTCCGCTTCAGCATTCTGGAGATCGGCAACTGGGTGCATGCCGATCAGTCAACCGGACGGATCATTCACATACCCAACGGGTTGGTGTTCACGTTGCCGGTTGCCAATTACACGGAGGGATTCAGTTTCATCTGGCATGAGATACCGCTTCTGATCACTTTCGAATCAGACTGGAAGCGAGCCGAATCAGTCTTTGCCGCGGTTCTGCAGGAGGTCGCCCCCGGCATCACCGGCAAAGCGGCTGAACGCATCAAAGCCACCGCCCGGGAGTATCGGATCAAGTACACCCACCTCACCCCGATGGTCTATGTAAGTGTCCAAGAGAGTGGGGTGCTTCTCACCGGGCGGGTACTTGTGTCGGCCCGACAGCGCCGGGCGACCGACCAGGACGTATGGAAGCGCCTCCTCGATGCGATTGCCGCGGATCCGACCATCGAGCTCGCCTACCCGACGATCCGGACTGTTCTCCAGGATCCCATCAGATTCTCCAAACCCGAGGCTTGATGAGGCCAAGAGTTCGGCACTACCAAGAACATGATTGTGAGACTCACCACCCGGGAGCCTGTTCGGCGTCTAGCCTGGCGTCATGGATCTCTATGCACGCGTCAATATTCTCGACGGTCGCGCCGTCCGACTTCCGCATGGCGACGTCCACGAAGCTGCCATAGCGCTCGATGCCGATCCGGTCGCTCGCGCCCAGGGCTGGGAGGCGAAAGGCGCCGACCACCTCCTGGTTGTCGATCTGAATGCCGCCGCCTATGGGGATTACTCGAACCGGCCGTTGATCGATCAGATCGTGGCCGAGGTAAGTCTTCCGGTGCTGGTGGCCGGAGGAGTGCGTTCACGCTCCGAGGTGGAGCGCAGATTGGAAGCTGGAGCCTGGCGGATCGCTATGGGAACCACGGCCATCGAGGACCAAGTGGCAACCTGGGAGATTTGCCGCGACTTTCCTGATCAGGTCATGATCACCATGGACGTCAAGCCGGATGAGGAGTTGGTTGTGCGGGGCTGGACGGCGCACAGTGGCCGCCATCTGGAAGAAGTGATCATTGAACTGTCTTCGGCCGGTGCAGCCGGGTTCATGGTCGCCGAAGCCAATCGCGATGCGCTGGCGGAGCCACCCAACTTCTGGATTCTGCGCGAGGCGATGTCCTACGTGGACGAGCCCGTCATCGCGGCCGGCGGTGTGCGGAACCTCGCCGACCTCAGGGGTTTGACCGAGCTCGACTCCGATGGCAAACGCCTGGGAGGTGTGGTCGTCGGTCGTGAAGTAACGGAGGGCCGCTTCACGATGGAAGAGGCTGCCGGGCTGCTGGCGGAGTGATGTTGCTTCGGTGAATGGATCACGAAACTGCCCCGCGACCGGCAGGGGACCCACCCGGACCTGAACCGGGGGCCTCGTCCGTAATCAGGCATGAACAGCCAATCCGCCTGGCTGGGTAAACGCCCGGCAATGGCCTCTAACATGGCCTTTTGCTTGCTGATGGGTTTTCGTCAGTTCTCAAGCTCTTCCGGCCGCTTCCGGATTCTCTGCGGACGGTTCGGGCGGCGGGAATCTTGGGAGGCATTGCTCGTTCATCATTGGCCCGCAATGAGGGCTGAGATCAGCCTTGACCGGTCTCGTTCTTGGTGATCTTGAGCTCGCCTTCTTTCCACTCGGCGTGGAAATCAGAGGTATGGCTCTCGCTTTCGAACCGGATTCGAACTTCGTCGGGGCCCGTCGCGGTGCGGTCGGTGCTGAAGCCAGGCTGAGGGATTGCAGACACGAAAGTGATCACGCCCGGTGAGTAGCTGATAGTGACGACACCTCCGACCAGCGTGTAGCTAGACGTTTGCGTCTGTGGCGCGGCTGTCGTGATGGTCGCCGTTGGCGGCGCTTGTGGGGTAGTCGTTGACGTGGTCCCGGGTGGTTGAGCCGTTGTAGTGATGGAGGTAACTGGCAGCGGAATGGTCGAGTTCGCCGAATCGATCACCTCTGGCTCGAGTCTGATGACGGACGGAGCGGATGTGGTTGTTTGACCGGGGGGAGCCGGAGTGGAAGCGGAGGCCGCAGCGGTCGGGATCTCAACGGTGGGCTCGATGACCCTGTTTCGCACCTGAGCAACGGCCCCCCAGGAGAAAGCGAGGGCAATCGTGGCGGCCAGCGCCCAGCCCGCAGCGAGTTTTGTCCAGTTCGGCATGACTCAACTATCGCAGGTGTTCGGTTAGAGCTCTATCTGAGAAAAGTTAGGTAATCCCTAATTTGGCCGATTCTCGTGGTGGTGCGCCGTCATTCACCAATAGGATGCTGCTATGCCATCGATTCTGATAATCGAGGATGACCAATCGATTCGGCAAGGTCTTGCCATCTTCCTGGCAGAGGAAGGACACAGCGTCGAGTCACTGTCCTCGGGCATGGAGGGCGTCCAGCGCACTGCTGAAGGCGGCTTGGACATAGTGGTTCTTGACCTTGGGCTGCCCGACATTGATGGGGGTCAGGCACTCAAGATGATCAGGTCGATCAGCGCCGTCCCTGTGATCGTTGCGACTGCACGTGACGAGGAGGGCGAGATCGTTCGGATCCTGCGTGACGGAGCCGACGACTATATCGTCAAGCCTTTTTCGGGTGCTCAACTGCAAGCCCGCATCGAGGCGATCATCCGCCGTGTGGTGGGCGGAACCATTCGCGCGCCAATGGTCGTAAGCGAGTTGGTTGTGGATGTTGAGCAGCGAGTCGCGACTCTTGGTGGGGTACCCCTCGACCTAACGAGGAAGGAATTCGACCTCCTTGCGTATTTGGCTGAAAGGGTCGGAGTTGTCGTTTCCAAGCGTGAGCTCCTGGCCGAAGTTTGGCGGCAGCCGTATGGCGGTGCGGACAAGACCGTCGACGTCCATCTGTCGGTGTTGCGCCGCAAGCTGGGCGAGAGTGCGGCTGAATCCCGGTATCTGCGGACCGTTCATGGTGTCGGTGTCAAGCTTGTGGCCCCTGATTCGTGAGGCGTTGGCTCTCCCTCTACGCCCTGTCGATTACCTCGATCGTGATAATCGCCTTTTTGGTGCCGCTAGCTGTGCTGATTCGTGATCTAGCCGTGGACCGAGCGATGACAGCGGCCGAACGCGAGGCACAGACTGTGGCTCGCTTTACGTCAACGATTGATGGTGGACTGGATTCAATCGCCTTGCTGGAGAGGACCCTGGCGGCAACACCCGATACGTCGGTGATGCTGTCTGACGGGATGGTACTGGGGGCATCCCTGCCGGTTGGTATCGATCTGACCGCGGCCCGGGACTTAGGGCAGGCTTATCGGCAGCTACTTGTTGGAGGCCAGGCGGTGGTGGTCCCGGTGTTGCGCGGGTCAGATCCTTCCTGGGTCATTGTGATTGCCGTTCCTGAGGAGGTTCTCACCAAAAACGTAGCATCGGCATGGATAGTTCTTGGTGCGCTCGGATTAGGACTGGTCGGATTGGCCTTCGTGGTGGCCGACCGTATGGGCCGGGCCGTCGTGAAGCCGATAGCCGACCTTGTTGAAGCGACGCATAGATTGGGAAGGGGCGAACTCACCGTAGCGGTGGAACCGGGGGGTCCGAGCGAGCTGGCCGAGGTTGGCATGGCCTTCAATACGCTGACCGGGAGGGTGAGTATGTTGATGGATCGAGAACGGGAAACGGCCGCCGATATCTCGCACCGGCTGCGTACGCCCCTCACTGCTTTGAAGCTCGATATCGAGGCCCTTGGCAAGCATGCTGACGTGACTCGGCTCCACCAGGACGTGGACGAACTCGAGCGTGTGGTGAGCCACGTCATCAATGAGGCCCGTCGATCGGTGCGGGAAGGTGGGGGCGCTGCCGACCTGGCTGGGATAGTTACTGAGCGCGTGAATTACTGGGGCTCGCTAGCAGCCGATCAGGACCGTGAATGGAACCTTGACGTCGGGCCCCAAAGCTGTGCAGTGAATGGACCTCCCGCCGATTTCGAGGCGATGTTGGATGCTCTGCTGGGCAATGTGTTTGCACATACCCCTGCTGGCACCGGGTATCGCGTCGCTTTGCATGAATCGGCTCGTGAGCTGGTCGAGCTGGTGGTTGCCGACGAGGGCCCTGGGATTTCTGACCCCGGCTTGTTGGAACGAGGGGTAAGCGGGGGCCGGTCGACTGGTCTAGGCGCTGACATTGTGCGTAGAACGGCAGAGGCGGCTGGCGGTGAAGCCCGCTGGGATGCGGGTCATCCGTCCGGCACAGTGGTTCGTGTGGTGCTGCCGTTGGCTAGTGGCGGGCGGGGCCCCAGTCGGTTAAACCGGCCTTTCTGACCGGCTTGGGAAAAGAGGTTTTCCTAACCAACAGCGGAGGACCTTCAAATATCGGCTCAGGCATTCTGGCTCCAAGCATCGCCTCAACAAAGGAGACAGAAAGAATGTCTAAGCGAATCTCAGTAGTACTTGGCACAATCCTGGTAGTTCTGCTGGCACTAAGTATCGGAGCAGCAATCGCCAAATCGGGGTCGGACCTCTCGACCTCGACTACCTCAACCACCTCGCCCACCTCGACAACCCTTCCCGCCCGGGGTAACGCCGAGACCACCGTGTATGAGGTCGGCGACGCCGGGACGGTGACCGTCGCTTCGGATGGTGCGTCCCTGTCAATCGTTGCCGCCGAGGCAGCGCAAGGTTGGGTATCAGAGGTCGAAGTAGCCGCCGGCCGTGAGGTGGAGGCTGATTTCCGCAACGGTTCACGGCGTATCCAGTTCAATGCAGAACTTGAAGACGGCGAGGTTCGCATCCGGGTTCGGGATGGTGCCGATGACAATGGTGGAGCCGATGGTTCGACAAGCGCATCGACGACAATCCCGGCCAGTTCGGGCTTCACGTCGACCACGATGCCGTCGGCCGCCAACGACAGTGGTTCTTCGGTGACCTATAAGGCTGGTGGCGGTGGGACTGTGACCATTGCTTCGAGTGGCTCGAGCCTCACGATTGTTTCGGTCGATCCCTCAGTTGGCTGGGCGTCTGAGGTAGAGGTGGCATCTGGCCGTGAGGTGGAGGCTGACTTCCGCAACGGTTCACGGCGTATCCAGTTCAATGCAGAACTTGAAGACGGCGAGGTTCGCATCCGGGTTCGGGATGGTGCCGATGACAATAGCTAGGTCGACCTAGCGCCCTCGCACCAATCGCCCCGGGCCGCTCTTCCGACGGCCCGGGGCGAAGCGTGTCTGATTTCGGATTCTCGGCCGGTTCGACTCCGCGACGTTCCGCCGCACCGAATTGGTCGAATGCGCGGCCCTCCAAGTCGGTCCCGTTCGCCAGGGTTGCCCGTTCTATGAGCTTGTCGTTGGACCGATTCAGTGCGCCCAGGCGAGCATGAAGTGGATGGCAGCGAGAACGCCGTAGCCGACGGTCTCGCCTGGGCTGCCGAACGGTGCGCCGATGATAAAAAAGACTCCGCCGGCCTCTCGTGCGGACATCAGGTGAGCCGCAGTTGTCTTGGGCTCATCGCATGCTCCTGAGCCGCCGAGTCGTCCCAACAGTATGTGGCCAAGCTCGCACGCGGTAGGGCCGCACGATCCCGGACCGCTCGGGTTCGGCCTGGCGACCGGTCCACTAGGGTTCGCCGTGGCCTAACAAGAGGAGATAGACGTGGTCACCCCGCCCGATTCCTACGCCGCCCGGCTCGACATCGACTATCCCGAAAAGCTTGACCGGTTCACGACGTTCTTCCGCCTGATCTGGATCATCCCCATCGGCATCATTCTGTCCCTGCTCACCGCCACCGGGAACGAGACCCTGGCCGAGACCGGCGAACAGATCGAAAGGACCGGCCTGGGTATTACCGGTGGGCTGGCGATCGCAACGATGCTGATGATCGTGTTCCGCATGCGGTACCCACGCTGGTGGTTCGACTTCGTCCGAGAACTGACCCGCTTCGGAGCCAGGGTCGCAGCCTACTTCTTCTTGTTGACCGACCAGTATCCCTCGACCGTCGACGAGCAGTCGGTGCATCTCGAGATCGATTACCCCGACGTCGAGCACGACCTCAACCGCTGGTTGCCGTTGGTGAAGTGGCTGTTGGCCATTCCCCACTTCATCGTCCTTGCCGTACTGGGGGTCATCGCCATTGTCGTTTGGGTCGTCGCCTGGTTCGCCATCCTCTTCACCGGAAGCTACCCCCGGGCACTCTTCGATTACGTGGTAGGCGTTGGCCGATGGGCTCTGCGAGTAGACGCTTACGCGTCCTTGCTGGTCACCGACCAATACCCACCATTCAGCCTCAAATGAACTGAACAGCACCAGCCTCTCAGCGAAGAGGGATCCAGGACCGTCGAAAGCCAACGGGGCGGGTTTTCTGTAGTGGGCCCACCTGGACTTGAACCAGGGGCCTCATCCTTATCAGGGATGATTAGGGGGTCGCACCGACGTTGGCAATCAGCCAAAATTCCTTGTGCTGCAAAGGGCTTTGGCTCTCATCGTTTCGCTTCGTTTATGGCCATTTCTCCTTCTTTTGTGGACGCAAAGTGGACGCGCCCGAGTTCGGTAGCTTCCCATGGGTACCTCCTGGCGGTGCTCATGGAGTCGATCCAACGCAAGCATCAGGGACCGCCGTGGTCGGCAGCGGACGCGGGATAGACGCGGGCTAGATCGTCTCGGTAGGGGTCTTGCGACTCAGCGAACAGCCCGGAGAGACAAGACTCGGTGGTGATAGTGACGAGGTGTTGCGCTAGCTCCCGCAAGGAATCGGAACTGCGAGAGTGTTCGCGTTGCGTGATCGAAACACCCAGCGAATCGTTATCGTTGTACTCGGCCTGTGAGTCCCCCAAACTTTCGCGTGGGCCGGACCCCACCCCACTCAGTCGAGGAAGCCATTGACTGTCATAGGGTCATCGGGCATACTGCAGCGATCATGAACAGCTTCTCGACGACGATCATTATCTGCTGAACGTACGCCACATATCTGCGTGCGTAACCCTCCGAGTTCAAGCCGGAGGGTTTTTTATATCCCCGGGAGGGAACATATGTTGACTGGAGCCCAAGCATTGATCCGAGCTCTCGAACACGAGGGTGTCGAAATCATGTTTGGCATTCCCGGAGGGACAGTACTACCCCTTTACGACGCCCTCTTGGAGTGTCCGATTCGGGTGATCGGCGCGCGACATGAGCAAGGAGCCGGCCACATGGCGGAAGGTTATGCGCAGGCCACCGGTAGACCGGGGGTGGTACTTGCCACGTCCGGCCCTGGCGCCGCCAATCTCGTCACGCCACTGCTCGACGCCATGATGGATTCCGTTCCGCTGGTGGCCATCACCGGTCAGGTGGCCTCGCACAAGATCGGGACCGACGCATTCCAAGAGGCTCCAATTGTCGCGATCACGACGCCCTGCACAAAGGCCTCTCTGCTGGCTACGGCGGCCGACGACATTGCCACCCTTGTCCATGAAGCGTTCCGTATCGCAACCACCGGGCGACCGGGTCCGGTCCTGCTTGACGTTCCCACCGACCTGCTCGCGGCACCCAGCACGTATTCGTATCCGCAATCCCCTACAACTGAGAGCGAGCCGCATGACTCGCGGGTTGGGGATCGGGTGGTCTCACTCCTCGAATCGGCGAATCGACCGGTCTTGCTGGCCGGTGGTGGGATCATCGCCGCGGAGGCGCACCAGGGGCTCCTGGCTCTTGCCGAGGCCGCAACGCTTCCGGTCGTCACCACCCTCAAGGCCAGAGGAGCCTTTCCCGATCATCACCGGCTGGCTCTCGGTATGCCCGGGATGCACGGTGTCTACACGGCAACGACCGCCCTCCAACATGCCGACCTGCTCGTGGTGATTGGTGCGCGATTCGACGACCGGATCACCGCTAATCCCGAGCACTTCGCGCCACGGGCTCGAGTTGTCCACATCGACATCGACCCAAAAGAGATAGGCAAAGTTCGGGTACCGGAAGTAGCCATCGTGGGAGACGCCGGCACGATCCTTGACCGGTTGCTCCAAGCCTGGGGAAATAGGCCGCCTCCTGATCGGCGCGAATGGCTCGAGACCCTAACTGGGTGGAAACGCCGGTATCCCCTCAGTTACGTTCAGGACGCGGACGGACCGATCAAGCCACAGTATGTGATCGAAAGGCTCCGGGAGAAGACCAAAGGGGAGGCGACGATCGTCACCGGAGTCGGCCAGCATCAGATGTGGGCGTCACAGTTCGGGGACTTCCGACGTCCCCGCAGTTTTGTCACCTCTGGCGGACTCGGAACGATGGGTTTTGCCGTACCAGCTGCGATCGGCGCCAAGCTGGGACGACCGGATGACCTGGTGTATGTCATCGATGGCGATGGCAGCTTCCAGATGACTAGCCAGGAACTCACGACCGCAGCCATCTATGGCATCCCGATCAAGGTGGCAGTCCTCAACAATGGAGGATACGGGATGGTGCGACAATGGCAGGACCTGTTCTACCGAGGGCGACGGCACGGGGTCGACCTGCATCCGACCTACCCAGATCTGGCAGCACAGGCGAGATCGATGGGATGTACGGCGTGGCGAGTCGACCGCCCCGAAGATGTGGCTGAGGCTATTGACCAATCCCTCGTGATTGACTCCGGACCCGTGGTTGTGGAATTCCGGGTCGACCCGGACGAGATGGTCTTCCCCATGGTGGTGGCGGGCGGCAACAACGATGACATCGCACTGGGTGCTGAGGATCTACAAACGCTTCCGCAAACCCGCAACCGCAGGGTGAGAGCAGGTTCAGGACCAATCTCGGACAGCAGCACAGAAGCGGCGCACACCCTCTTCGAGGTCGGCCGGCGCGGTGGCTAGCGAAATGCGCACTTTCCCGGACCCGGTCGACCCGAAGGTCTCGCCGGGTGCCAGAGCAACGCCCCGCTGGACGATCAGCTTGCGACAAAACTCGTAGCCGTCCAGCCCGGTCGGGGATGTGTCGGCCAGAACGTAGAACGCTCCGTGCGGTTTGGTGATCAGCAAGCCCTCCTCTGCCAGCAAATCGGTTGTCATGTCGCGACGTTGCCGGTAGGCGTCCCTCATCTCGGCAACACAGGCCTGGTCACCACCGATCGCCGCCTGCGCAGCCTTCTGGGCCACGGCGGTGGCACAGGACGTCATCGCCTCCTGCAGCTTGGAAATCAAGGCGGCCACCTCCTGAGAAGCTGCCACATAACCGATCCGCCAGCCGGTCATCGCATAGGACTTTGACACGGTGAACACGCTGATCACGCGGCCGGAACCATTCAGTGAGGCCGGACTGATGTGCCCACCCTCGAAGATGATGTCTTCGTAGGCCTCGTCCGAGACTAGATAGAGGTCGTAGCGGTTGGCGATATCGATCAACCCTTCTACGGTCGGGCGGTCGAAAACTCCCCCGGTCGGGTTAGCCGGGCTGTTGATAACGAGGGCTTTGGCCAAAGGCGTGTCGCGGCAGATACGATCCAGGGCATCCAAATCCGGAAGGAAGCCTCTGGCGGGATCCAGCGGGTATCGACGAACCGGGGCGTCGATCACCGTCGTCATCATCTCGTAGTTGGGCCACGCCAGGTCCGGAAGCAACACAACGTCGCCGGGATCGCACAAGACCATAAGGGATTGCAGGAGAGCGGTGACGGCCCCTGTGGTTACAACCAGTTGATCGATGCCGACTTCGAATCCATTTTGCATCGCGATCTTGGTGGCCAGCGTCTCGCGGACCGAGGGAATCCCCCGGTTGGCGGTGTACTTCGTGAAACCGTCGGCCGCCGCTTGGGCAGCCGCCTCGATGATGTGGGTTGGCGTTGGAAAGTTGGGGTCGCCGACTTCGAGGCGAAGCACGTCCCGATCCTGTGCGGCGAGATCCATGATCTCGCGAATGCCGGAACGGCGCATTCCCGAGATTGTACGGGCGGTTGCCTTCACCTCGTCACTTCCCGGCGGTGACCCTTTGTCAACAGCTCGACCTCTTCGGGGCTGACGGTGAGCTGATCACCGTAGATACCGAGTTTGAGCGCGGCCATCGCCAGGCCACGATCGACGCCACGCCCGACGTCATCCTCGAGAACGCCGAGCAGGAGTCCGGCCGCAAAAGCGTCGCCGGCGCCAATTCTGTCTAAGGCTTCCGCTTCATAGGAGGCGGCTGATCCGGCCTTGTCTCCGTCGAGCCAGAAGGCACCTTCACCACCGGCGGTCACGATCACCCGGCTGGTCCCTGTGAGTCCCTGCAGTTCACGAACCACAGCGTCCGGAGGGCCGGTGATCTGGAAGACATCTCGAGCATCCTCGATGGTGGAAATCAAGACGTCCGCCAGACCCGCCAGGTCCCCGACGACCAATGCACATTCGGCCGGTTCCCAAAGGAGACGCCGGTAGTTGACGTCGATTGAGACAAGCGACCCCGCCGCGCGAGCCCGCCGCACCACCTCGTACGTCATTTCCTTGCTCGATTCGCTCAGAGCGGGGGTGATGCCGGTGACATGGACGAGGCGGGCGGTCTCGACCGCGGGCCAGGCGACTACTTCTTCTGTCATGGCCGCCGCCGCCGACTGGGCCCTGTCGTACAGTACCGAAATGGGCCGGGGCGGCACGCTTAACTCGACGAAATAGAGGCCCATGCGAGCCCCGTCGGTCCAATACACATGGGAGATGTCGACGCCATGAGCGCCGACCTCCCGGACGGCTCGCCGGCCGAGAGGGTTCTCCGGCAACGCGGACAACCACGCCGTTCGCGCACCCATCCGGGCGGCGGCCATTGCGACATTGGCCTCGGCCCCGGCAACAGTCACTCGAAACGCCGGGGCATCCTCAAGCCGTTCACCCGGCGGCACCCACAAGCGAAGCATCGCTTCTCCGACAGTGACGATGTCGTATGTCATGTGATTGACCTAACGAAAGCCGTTGCCTGCGACCCCACCTGCCCGGCATCACCGCGGGCCAAGGCATCGCGCGTGAAAACCGATCCACCTACCCCAACAGCCACCGCGCCGGCATCGAGAAAGGCACGCCCGTTTTCTGCGGAGATTCCCCCGGTCGGCACCAGCCGGGGATTTCCCAAGGGCCCGCGAATGGCAGCAACATATGCTGGTCCTCCCAGCTGCACGGCCGGGAATAGCTTCACTGCTTCGGCCCCCAAACAGAGAGCTCGAAAGACCTCGGTTGGAGTGGCTGCGCCGGGGAGGACGGGGATCTTGTGTTTGCCGCAGGCCCCGATAACTTGCTCTTCGACGACCGGCGACACCACAAACGACGCCCCCGCTTGAATCGCCCAAGCGACCTCTTCTCCGGTTCGGACGGTGCCGACTCCGATCGTGAGATCAGGAAACGAGTCCGTGAGTAGTTCAATTGATTGGAGGGCACCCGGAGAATCGAGCGTCACTTCGACCACCTTGAATCCGGCCTCCACCGCTGCACGGGTCACGGCAACCACATGTTCGGGCGGACAACCACGCAGGATGCCGATGGCCCGGATTTCGCCGAGAGATCGAAATAGCGACTCGGTAACGTCAGCCAACTCGCTCACCTACCATCGGGAATATATATTTATAGGATACGGATGTTCCCGGCAAGAGAACTGTGAAACCGCAAATGCAGATCTTTGAGGAATTGAGCCACCGTGGCCATGAGGGTTTGTTCTTTGCTTCGGATCGTGACAGCGGGCTACGGGCGATTATAGGAGTCCATTCCTCGACCCTCGGGCCTGCCCTGGGAGGAACTCGGATTCGGGACTACCCGTCGGTCGAAGATGCTCTGGTTGACGTGCTCCGCTTGTCCCGCGGTATGACGTACAAATCGGCCGCGGCCGGGCTTCCGCTCGGTGGCGGTAAAGGCGTCATTCTGGCCGATCCGAGCCACGACAAGACGGAATCACTACTCGAAGCCTATGGACGGGCCGTCCAGGCCTTGGGCGGCACGTATGTCACCGCCCAGGACGTCGGCAGCACCGTTGAAGACATGGTGGTTGTGTCACGCCAGACAGCCCATGTCACCGGCCTGCCGGTTGACATGGGCGGGTCAGGAGATCCATCACCTGCGACCGCCCACGGTTTGTTCGCAGCTATGCGGGCGACGGCGCAGCACCTCTGGAGCTCTCCCGACCTCAGCGGTAGGCGGGTGGCGGTACAAGGAGTCGGCAAGGTGGGGATGGTGTTGGTGGATCTCCTCACAGCTGCAGACTGCAATGTGGTCGTAGCTGATGTCGACGGTGAGGCCGCGGTCACAGCCGCCGCCGAGCACGGAGCAAAGATGGTGCCGGTCGATGAAATACTTCGAACGGCCTGTGACATCCTCGCCCCCTGTGCCCTCGGCGGTGTGCTCAATGCTTCGACCATCCCCCAACTGAAGTGTGAAGCAATTGTCGGATGCGCCAACAACCAGTTGCTTGAAACCACCGACGCCGAGCGCCTAGCCCAAGCCGGCATCACCTACACGCCCGACTTTATCGCCAATGCGGGCGGAATCATCAACATCGTCGAGGAGCTCAAGCCTGAGGGATATCTGTGGGACAGAGCCATTATCGAGGTGCAACGGATCTACGAAACGACGGCCACCGTATTGGATCGAGCACGTAATGAAGGCGTGACGCCCAGGACAGCTGCGGTGGCCCTAGCGGAGGAACGTCTCAGTCGGACGACCTCCATCGTCTAGTCGGCTACATCCTCGCTCATCCGTTCTGCCACTGAATGGAGGGCGTATTGAAGATGAGCGGCCAGTTCGGCAACAGCGACTTCGGTCTTCCCGGCAAGAACCAGATCATGGAGACGTCGATGCTCTTCGAGAACTTGGTCGGTGTCCCGGCGGGGAGCGGCGGTGAGCGTCCAATACCTAATGATGTGCGAGTTCAGAAGATCGAGGAGGCGAATCATCCAGGTCGATGAGCATGAAGACAGAAGCGCCAAGTGATAGTTGCGATGGGCTTCTTCGATGGCGCCCCGGTCCGGAGCACCTCTCCTCAACTCCGCAGCGAGGGTCGCGTAGGCAGATTTAAGGTCGGCCCCCCACGCGTCGTTTCCATTCTGCATGGCGGAACGCAAAGCAAGTGGCTCGAGCACACCCCTGATTTCATGGACCTCGTGGGCTTCCGTCAAAGAGATAGGGGCTACTCGCGCTCCCCGTTGGGGGGTAATCTCCAGCAGCCCTTCGGCTGCGAGCCGTTGGAAGGCCTCTCGAACGGGAGTAGGGCTGACCGACCACCGCTTGCCGAGCGCGATCGTCTGCAGTTTCTCGCCCGGCCGTAACTCACCGGACAATATGGCAGCGCGCAGCTTGCGGTCGACCAAATCGGCTCTGGTTTTCGGCTCGGATTGCTCCACTGTTCTCCGTCACGGCTGCGCGTCGATCCAGCTAGGGGTTGAATATAGCTCTTTCCCGGCGGGCACAACGGCTCCGGCGTCACGGCAAGCACGCCAACCCACTTATAGAGTGGAGGGCCGAGGAGGTAAATGCAACTGCTGCTCATGAGCAACTCGACCGGCCCGGATGGAGGTTATCTCGATCATTGCGCTGATGTTCTCCAGGAATTCCTCACCGGGGTTTCGAACCTCCTGTTCGTACCTTTCGCTGTCTCAGACGAGCTGGCTTACGGAGCCAAGACATGCGAGCGGTTAGATCGGATGGGAGTTCGCGCCGATTGGGCAGATCGCACGGGAGACCTAGTCGGGCAACTCAGGCAAGCGGAGGCAGTTTTCATAGGAGGAGGCAACACCTTTCGGTTGCTCGATCGGCTGTACTCCACCGGGATGCTTGATGCCATCCGCCGTTCCGTCGCGGACGGCGTACGCTATGTCGGCGCCAGTGCCGGGACCAATGTGGCGAGCCCAACGATCAAGACCACGAACGACATGCCAATAATTGAGCCGCCGTCCTTCGTCGCCCTCGGTCTCGTACCGTTCCAGATCAATCCCCACTATGTCGATCGCGATCCGGATTCGTCGCACCAGGGCGAAACGCGTGAGGAGAGGTTGTTCGAGTATCTCGAGGAGAGCGACCGTCCCGTGGTCGCTTTGCGAGAAGGAGCGATCCTGCGAATCTCTCGTAAGGAGGTTCTGCTGCTGGGGAGCCTGGGGGCACGGATCTACCGGCGGGGAAAGGAGCCGCTCGAGTATCCGGCGGGGACCCAACTCGATGACCTTTTGGACATTTGACCGGGCCCAGGACGCATCCTGGTACCGCAGAATGTATATTTCTTGTCAACTTGCCTAGATCGGGCAATAGCCACTCGGGAGGAAACCATGAAGAGCAACAAACGAAGGGCACGAACCGGGGCATGGTGGGTTGTCGTGCTAGTGGTCCTGGCTCTCATCGCGGCCGCTTGCGCCAGTGACGAAGGAACCACGACGACAACGACAGCTGCCCCCGGCACCACCCAGGCAGGCGATGACGGCGGGACAACGACGACGACGGCTGCGACTCCATCTGACGAGAAACCCCGCATGGTCGTCGCGTTGTCCGACACAGTGACCACCGTTGAGCCGCATACCTTCCGATCGACCTCTGCGTATGCCGTCACCCACGCGGTGTACGAGCCGCTCATCGTCCAGCTGCCGGAAGCGCAAGATGGCGGGTGGCTACTCGGTAGCCGATCGGACCACGTCGGCGCCGGCGCCGAAAGCTACGACATCCAGTTGACCGACGACGGCGGCATGTTGGCTACCTTCACGTTGCGCGAGGACGCCAAGTTCGACGACGGTTCTCCCGTGACCGCTGAAGACTACAAGTACGTCTTCCAACGCTCGATCGAGGGTCCCGGCTACATCGGTGTCTTGTTGCCGTTCATCGGCATCTCCTCGGCCGATCAGCTGACTGTGATCGATGACTACACATTTGAGATAAAAGCCTCCGTTCAAAGCCCATTGTTCGAACGCTTCATGACTTTCCAGGTCTTCGGCGCTCTCAACCAGGCACTCTTGGATGCCAATGCCACCGCCGATGACGAATGGGCCTTCGCGTTCATGAACGACAAGAGTGCAGGATCCGGTCCGTATTTCATCTCGGAATACAACCCGGACACGCAGGTGATTCTGGAGCCGAACCCGAACTACTGGGACGCCGCCAGCGTGGCCAACTCCGGTGTCGTGATTCGCACCGTCCCGGATGCCACCCAACGGGCCCAGCTCGTGCGATCGGGTGAGCTCGACGTTGCCACCGGAATCCCCGAAAGACTGCTTCCAGAGCTAGAAGCAGACCCGAACGTCAACGTCATCGAGATCCCGACAACGGGCGTGCACTATATGGCAATGAACATCAATCTGATCCCCAACGTGGACGTTCGCAAAGCGATCATCGCCGCGGTGCCGTACGACGCCCTAATCGACCAAGTGATGTTCGGCTATGCCGCTCCAGCCCGCGGGGTCGTCACCTCCCAGATGGACACCTATGACCCCGCAATCGGCGCCGGCTACGCAACCGATCTCGATCTCGCAGCACAGCACCTGGCTAATTCCGGCGAAACGGACGTCAGCCTTGTACTGGGTGTGCGTGAGTCCCGCCTGACCGATCAGGAAGCCGCGGTGCTCATCCAAGAAAACCTCCGTCAGATGGGCATCGATGTCGAGGTTCAGGTGCTGCCGGACGCCGACTGGGCGGCCCGTGCGTCGGCCGGCGAACTTCCCCTGTTGATACACGACTGGTTCTCATGGGGAGAGGATCCCTTCTATCAGATGCAGTTCCTGACTCAATGCGGATCTTTCGTCAACTACTCGCAGTTCTGCAACGACACCTACGACGAACTGGTCAATACAGGGAAATTCTCCGTGGACCAGGCGGTTCGGAACGACGTGTCATCTCAGGCCCAGCAAATCATGTTCGACAATGCCATCTGGGCGCCGTTGTGGTCGACTACCCGAACCGTGGCGACCGGCAAGTGTGTAACAGGTTTGGAGCTTGGGTACTCTCAGGTGCCTTCCTTCCGGTTCCTAACCAAGACGGACGACTGCTAGCGAGGAAGAGCCGCGAAAGGGTCGGGCCGATCATCGGCCCGACCCTTTTACTACGCTGGTGCACATGTGGCGATACCTAGGTAGGCGACTGCTGATCTCAATGGCCACAGTGATCGGCATTGTGATCATCGTCTTCTTCATTGTGCGCGTCCTCCCGGGTGACGCAGCTATTGTGCGTGCCGGGCCGTACGCAAACGAACAGAAAGTGGCCGAGATCCGCCAGCAATACGGTCTGTCTGACCCGATCCCCGTTCAGTTTCGCGATTACATATCCGAAGTGTTCACCGGTAACCTCGGCGTCTCTATTCGCACCAACGGAGACGTGACAGACGAGCTCCTCCAGCGACTCCCGGCATCACTCGAGCTGGCTTTCTACGCGGTGGTGCTGGCTGCCATCATCGGCATCCCGATGGGGATTATCGCCGCGGCACGTCGCGACTCGTGGGTCGATCGGATGGCCCGTGTCTTCGCCGTCCTGGGCTCGTCGATGGCTCTATTCTGGTTGGGCTTGTTGTTGATCTATTTCCTCTTCTTCAAGCTTCGTTGGTTTCCCGGACCGATCGACCGGCTTGCGATCGGTACGGAGCCGCCAGACTCGATCACGGGCTTTTTCACCATCGACGCGGCCCTGCATGGAGACTTCGGTTTGATGGTCGAGGCGTTCAGATACTTAGCACTCCCGGTCATCACTCTCGGGTTCGTGCTCGCCGCGCCGATCCTCAAAATGGTCCGGGCATCGATGATCGACGCGTTGGAGTCCGAGCATGTCCGCACCGCCAGGGCTATCGGCGTTCCCTACTGGCAGATTCTCTTCAGGGACGGGTTCCGCAACGCACTCCTTCCCGTCACCACCGCCATCGGGATCGTCTTCGGCTATATGCTCGGCGGAAATGTGATCGTCGAGTTTCTATTCGCTTGGCCCGGCGTGGGTCGCTATGCCTATACAGCGATTCAGGTCAACGACCTTGAAGCGCTACAGGGATTCGTCATCGTGGTCGGGATTCTCTACGTCGGCCTCAACGTGGTGATCGATCTGGTTTACGCATGGATCGACCCGCGCATCCGCCTCGGAAAGAAGGTCGCCGCATGAGCGTGCTGGGCCCTACGAGTCCTGATGGCGGCGCACAAGAACGAGTCGAAGGGTTCATCGCTCCCGAAATCCCGGGCAAGGCGTACCAGTTGCCGTTGTGGCGACGGAAACCCCTCCTCATTATCGGTCTAGTGATCCTGGGCATTTACGTGCTTCTGGCTGTCGCGGGACCCTTCTTCGTCGACGACCCCCGGGTGACCGATCCGGCCAATTTCTATCAAGGGCCCTCATCGGACAACTGGTTCGGAACCGACAAGTTCGGCAGGGACGTGTTTGCCCGAGCAGTTCATGCTGCACGTTTGGATGTCACGATCGGCATCGTCATCGCGCTGTCCTCGATGGTGATCGGGTCGGCCATTGGAGTTGTGTCCGGCTACTTCGGAGGCTGGGTCGACGAGGTGATGATGAGATTGACCGACGTAGTAATGGCCTTCCCCGGCTTTGTGCTGGCTCTCGTTCTTGTGGCAGCAATCGGCAATAGCGTCCCCAACGTCGTGATTGCGGTGTCCGTTGCGTACATCCCCTACTTCATCAGGCTCACCAGAGCACAGGTGCTGGCCGAGCGCGAACTGGAGTATGTTGACGGTGCCAAGCTCGCCGGCAACAGCCCGTTGAGAGTCGCCTTCCGGCACGTCTTGCCCAACTCGATGGGTCCTTCTTTCGTCCAGGCGGCCCTCGTGGCAGGATGGGCGATCCTCACGGTGGCCGGCCTGGCCTTCCTCGGCGTTGGTATCCGCCCGCCGACGGCTGAATGGGGTGTCATGGTGGCGGAAGGAGCCCCCGATATCATCACCGGCCAGTGGTGGACCGCCCTCTTTCCTGGGGGCATGATCGTCCTCGCGGCGATGGCCTTCCAGTTCATCGGCGACGATATGGGAGCAGAGACTCTATGAGTCTGCTTGAGGTCGACGGACTCACCGTTGGCCTCGAACGAAGTCCGCACTCGCTACTGCGCGAGGTCGGCTTCACGGTCGAGCCTGGGGAGGTCATGGGTCTCGTAGGCGAGTCCGGATCGGGCAAGACGATGGCCTCACTCGCCATTATGGGGCTGCTCCCATCAGGCATCGAACAACGGGGCGGAACGGTTCGACTCGAGGGTCGCGATCTGATGGACAGCGGGACGGGAGAGATTCACCGCACCGCCAACCAGATGACGATGATCTTCCAGGATCCACGCAGTGCCCTGAATCCCACCATGCGGATTGGTCGGCAGATCGCGCGAGTGATAGAAACCAACCAGAACGCGAGTAGAGAGAAGGCGCGGGCGGCGGCCCTGGCAGCACTGTCACATGTGGGAATCCCAGGGGCCAAACGGGTCTTCCGGGCGTACCCGCACCAACTGTCGGGGGGGATGTGTCAGCGGGTAATGATCGCGATGGCTCTCGCCTGCAAACCTCGGATTCTGATTGCCGACGAACCAACCACTGCCCTCGACGTCACAATCCAAGCCCAGATATTCGACCTCATCAACGATCTAGTTCAGGAGACTGGGTGCGGGGTTCTATTCATCACCCACGATCTCGGGGCCATCGCCGAGATGTGCGATCGGGTAACCGTGTTGTACGGCGGACAGGTGATGGAGACCGGTTCGCTTCGCGGAGTCTTCACACAACCACTCCACCCCTACACGCAATTCCTGTTTGACGCAGTCGAGCGCGAGGTCGACCCCCGCGTTGAAGAAAAGGGAGCCAATTTCGCTTTAGCGGGATGCCGATTCGGCCACCGCTGTCCGTACGTTTTCGAAGCCTGCGGTCAGTTCCCACCACTCCGGACCGTCATTGAAGGTCACCGGTCGGCTTGCTTCTTACCCGAGGAGGGTCGAATTGGCGCTCCTTGAGGTACGCGGGTTGCGCAAGTCCTTCGGTCACGGGAGGAATCGAGTACCGGCCGTCCGGGGTGTCGACCTAGAGATCGCGCCGGGCGAAACCCTCGGCCTGGTCGGCGAATCCGGATGCGGAAAAACCACATTGGGACGGGTTGTCGTCGGGCTCCAGGCGGCCACGGAGGGCGAGATCATCTTCGACGGTGAGACGCTCGACGGGAAGCTGGGCAAACCCGAGTACCGCCGGCGGGTGCAAATGGTATTTCAGCACCCATCCCAATCCCTGAATCGCCGGATGCGGGTCGCCACGACCCTCTCTGAGCCCTTGCGTCTACTCCATGCGTCGGCAGCCGACCAGGTCGCCGAACGAGTCGACGTAGTATTGCGGCTCGTCGGCCTGGGACCCGACTACCTGCGACGAACACCCCGACAACTGTCGGGCGGGCAGCAACAACGGATCGCGATCGCGCGTGCACTGATGCCCGAGCCCGACCTCGTGGTCCTCGACGAGCCAACTTCGAGTCTGGACCAATCGGTCCGCGGTCGGATCATCGCGCTGCTTCGGTCGATCCAGGACGAACGCGGCGTGGCCTACCTGTTCATCAGCCATGACCTCTCGACGGTTCGAAAGATCGCCGACCGTGTGGCCGTCATGTACCTGGGCCGGATCGTCGAAGAGGCTCCAACCGAGCAGGTATTCGAGGACCCCCAACACCCGTATACCAAAGCTCTGCTGTCGGCGGTCCCTTCCATGGACCTGGACAATCGCGGCACTCGGATCATCCTGGAAGGAGAGACCCCTAGCCCCAGCGCGCTTCCCCAAGGATGCTCCTTCCAGGATCGGTGTCCACTGGTCCATACTCGTTGCCGGACCGAGCAACCGACTCTGATCTCATTGCCGGACGGTCGGCGAGTCGAATGTTTCGCCGTGACGAGCCCAAGTCAAGCCTACGAAGTCAACCCATGATCCGAGCTACCTCGTCCGGATCCAGATACACCTTGACCATCGCGATCTTGCCGTCGACCAAGTCGATTACTTCCGTGAAGTCCAGTTCATAAGGCCGTCCGGACGGATCCCTCCCCGTACTCACGAACTCGACGACCACGGTATCGCCGTCGGTTACCAGGACCCTGACCGCCATCTGCTCATTCGGCAACCGACGATGCAACTCCTTGATGTGCGAAAGGATCGCCGGGCGGCCGCCCTGCCAATCACCGAGGGCACTCCAGTACCGCGCGTCCTCGCGATACAAGCCGGCGATGGTGTCCAGGTCCTTGGCATTGTAGGCCTCGACCAGCCGACTCACGAGGGTGCGGGCGGCTTCACGTGCTTCGGTCACTTCAGTCACTCCCTGCACTGCAACAAGACTGAACATATCATGCTGAAACCTGACCACGGAGAAAGAGTATGAGCGACGACCGGGGCCTCGGTCTAGTACTCGGCAGCACGGTAGCGCCGGAACAACTACCTGGCGCGGCAGCAACCGCCGAGGAGTGCGGATTCGACGAACTCTGGCTGGCGGAGGATTTCTTCTTCACGGGAGGAATCTCGGGAGCGGTCCTGGCACTTGAAGCCACGAACCAGATCAAGGTCGGGCTCGGTGTTGTGTCCGCAGTCGTCAGACACCCGGCCTTACTGGCGATGGAGATTTCAACAATCAGCCGCGTGCATCCGGGCCGGCTCACTGCTGGCATTGGCCTCGGGGTTCCCGGCTGGGTCCGACAGATGAGCCTCTATCCATCGACCACGCTCGGTGCGCTACGAGACTCGGTCACCGGTTTGCGCAGTCTCCTCCGCGGGGATGAACTGACCCACAAGGGAAGCGTCCACTCGTTTGATCGGGTGCAGCTCGCCTACCCGGAGGCTTCTCCAACGCCGGTGCACATGGGGGTCATCGGGCCGAAGATGCTACAGCTGTCGGGGGAAATCGCCGACGGCTCCATCTTTTCGGTGGCGGCCAGCCTCGAGTACGTGCGGTGGGCGCGCGACCGCATCGAAGAAGGCCGCCAGAGGGGACATCGTACCGATGCACATCGGATCACCATGTTTGCCCTCTACTCAGTCGACACCGACGGCGCCGCAGCCCGAGAGGCTGTGCGAGGTCCGCTCGCCTTCTACAAGTCGAACGGCCCAAACTCGTTGACAGACGTCCACGGCATCTCCGACCAGCTCCAAGAGATCATCGATCGCGGTGGCGCAGAAGCGCTGGAGAGAGAGATGCCCGGCAGGTGGATCGAAGAACTGACGGTGGCCGGAAGTCCCGCGGAGTGCGCCGCCAAGATCAACCAGTTCTATGAGGCGGGCGTGGACACAGTAGCGCTCTTTCCGACGCCGACGGACCGTGTCTCAGAACTCGTCGAACTCACCTCCGCCGAAGTCATACCGCTGCTCTAGCTCGGCTGCTCAGTTCCGCCGAAGGCATCCCGGTGCACCAGCACGTTGTTGTTTTCGTGCAGGACCGTGATCTCGCCGCCCTCGACCCGGAAGACATCCACCCCTTGGTTCTGGTAGGGATCACCGTGGATCGTGGTGGCGGATTCATCCCAGACCGCCGCGGCGAACTCACCGTCAACGATGAACCGGCGAATCCGGAAGTCGAGGTCGATCAAATTGGCTGTATTGGACGTAAGGAATTGTCGCGACGCGTCGATGCCGCGAAACGCTCCCCGGCCCAGAAACCGAACTTCGACCTCATCCGACATGGTCGCCAGCATGCCTTCCGGATCACCGGCGAAATAGGCTTTGTAGAGGTCCTCGACAACCATACGGGTGACCTGTTCGCTCATGTCATGCCCTCTTCGGATCGACGAACACCACCTTGGTCTGGATATCGGCTTCCTGACCGCAGGTCGCAAGCCAGCTGGACCCGACGATGTTGGGAAAAGTCAGCGGTCTTCATGAGTCGAATCCCCCGAACCAACCGGTCACTATTTCGCGAACCTCCTGAACAGTGGCTGCGTCGAGGTCCCGCATGGGGGGTCGGACTCGGCCCCCAACCAGGCCGCGGGCGTCCATGGCCGCCTTGACCCCTCCCACGTTGTTGGCAGCTCCATCTCTTGCCCGTATGTCTTCGAAGGGCAAACAGCGCTCGCGGAGAACCATCGACTCGGTTCGGTCACCGCTTTCGAGAGCTTCGAACAGACCCAGTGCCAGGTGGGGGGCAACATTGGCCAGACCGGACGTGAAACCCCCGGCGCCCGCGTCCGCAAAGAAAGGGGCGTACCGTTCAGCGATACCGCACGTCCAGACCAAACCGGGATCGGCCGCTGCCACGTTGCGAGCAAATGCCGAAATGTCGTTCTCACCGTATTTCACCCCGGCCACCGGTGAGTTTCCGACGAGATCGACAAGGGTGCGATCCGTTGGCCATCCGCTCCGCTTGTAGACCACCACGGGCAGAGCCCCGAAGTCGGCGAGACCGGACAGGTAGGCGCTGACTCCGGAATCCGCCAGGTATGCGGGATGAGGTGGCATCAGCAGGGCTCCATCGGCTCCTAGGTCGGCAGCCCTCCGTAACATCTCCCGAGCGGTGCTGAAGCCGTGGCCAACGCCTGGCGCAACCACCGCGCGGCCGGAGGCCACTTCGAGGGTGATTTCGACAACCACAGTCCACTCATCAAGCGATAGCGAGGTGAACTCACCTGTGTTCCCACACGGATACAGAAGCGTGACGCCTCTCTCGACCAGGTACTCGAGGTTTGATCGCAAGCCCTCCTCGTCGACTTTGCGGAGATCATCATGAAACGGTGTCACCGGGGTGACTCCGACACTCCTGAGCGAGTTTCGAAACGATCCGATCGCCGAGTCGTCCATGAGTTCCTTCCAAGGGGACCAACCTATAGATTATCTCCAGAAGTGCCGAGGGAGGAACAGGTGAAAGTTAGAGAGGCCAGGAATGGAGATCGAGGATGACCGGCCTCCGCTTCGGATTGGGCGTTCCAACCGCCACCGAAGGAATGATGTACCCAATCCCGTACGCAGACATCTCCCAGGCCATCCAGCTCGCGGTCGACGCGGAGCGACTGGGATTCGAGTCAGTCTGGGGTAACGACCACATCACGACCCAGCGTTACGTGCGGGCGGAATACGACGAACCTCCTCGCTTCTACGACCCTCTCCAGTATCTAGCGTTTGTGGCCGCCCGTACCACTCGGCTCAGGCTGGCCACGTGTGTCCTGGTGATGCCGTTTCATCATCCGGTCATGGTCGCCCGGCAAGCGGCCACTCTCGACCATCTGTCGGGAGGGCGGCTTGTCCTGGGCGTTGGAATCGGCGCCTACCGCGAGGAGATCGAAGCTCTTGCCCCCGGCCAACCGCTACATCGTGGCAAGCACGCGGCCGAATTCATGGAGGCCCTCGCCCGGCTCTTCAACGAGCGACGAGCATCATTCACCGGCGAATACATCTCATTTGCGGACATCGAGAACTACCCCAAGCCCGTTCAAGAACCCCTCCCCATCCTGTCGGGCGGCAACTCGCCCGGAGCGCGGCGCCGGGCGGCCAATCTCGCCGGCGGGTGGCTGCCAGCATGTCTCACCCCGGATGAGTATCGGGCCGGTCTAGCCGACATCTCTCTCATCGCCGAGAATGACGGCAGGGCACTGCCCGCGTCGTTTGAACCGGCCCTACAACTCGTTGTCTCGATCGGTGATTCACATCGAGCTGCCGAAAAGCGATTCCGCTCAGCGCAGGTGTATTCCCACCTGGCCTCCTTGGAGGACTCCACGATGAGGGGGAAACTCCGTGACGACCTCGGCTCGCGCAACTTGGTTGGCACCGAGGCAGAGGTTATCGAGAGGATCGAGGAGTACACCGACGCGGGCGTTCGCACCTTTGCCGGGCTGTTGTTCGCAGCGGACACAGTGGAGGAAACCCTCAATCAGATGGAAGCCTTCGCCGCCTCCGTCATCAGGAGATCGGGAGGCGTGGATGTCTGACCCGCTGGCCACTGCAACGCTCTCCCGGTTGCGAGAGCACATGGACCGAACACCGTTCGATTGGTTGGTATTGGGTTCACGAGAGAACGTCGGATACGTAACCGGCTATCGCAGCGTGGCCGGTGATATCTTCCCCACCCACCAGATGGTTGCAATCGTGAGCCAAACTGACGTGATCCTGGTCGCGCCGGCCGCCGACGTCGGGGCGGCCGGCGAGCACCTCGCGCTCGACTACATCGAACCATTCGGCACATTCTTTTTCGAAACCGCCCACCAGGACCAGCTGAACCCGACAATCGCCAGACGTCACGAAAACCTTGCCGGCGCCTTCTCGAGCGCGATCCGCCGCTTCGGTGTTGCAGGCCGGGTGGGAGTCGATGGAGGACTTGATGAACCAGCTGCGCTGGCCGCCCAGGTCCCTGGTCTCCGATTCGAGAGTGTCGGTCAGTGGATGCAGACCGTGCGGTCCGTCAAGCTCAAGGCCGAAGTGGACCGCCTGGCTGAGGCTGCTCGGCTGGCCGACGAGGGCATCCAGGCCGCGCTGGCGACTGCTTCTTCCGGAGTGTCCGAACGGGACCTGGCTGCTGTGGTCGGCACGACGATGGCAGCCGGGGGAGGCACTCCTCGTTTCATCGTCGTTACCTCGGGGGAGCGCAGTGCACTCTCCGACGCGCACCCGACCAGCCGGCTTTGGCAAAAAGGCGAACTCTTGAGATTCGACGTCGGATGCACCTACGACGGGTACTGGTCTGATCTGGGGCGAACCGCTGTGCTGGGTGAACCCAGCGACCTCCAGGTCAGGCGCTATGAGGCGATCAAGGCCGGCGAGGACGCTCAACTCCGCATCGCCGCCCCAGGGGTGCTCGCCTCCACCTTGTTTGCAACCGCAGTGGAATCGGTGGAAGACGCCGGTCTGCGGCCCTATCGGCGCCACCACTGCGGCCACGGGATCGGTCGAGAGGTATACGAGCCGCCGATTGTTTCGCCGGGCACGGAGCTTCCTCTGCAATCGGGCATGGTCCTCTGTTTTGAGACACCTTTCTATGAGATCGGGTGGGGCGGGATGATGGTCGAAGACACAGTGGTCATCACAGCCGACGGTAACCAACGCCTCAATCACTCGGACCGTAGCTTGCGGGTGGTGGACGGATGAGTGGCTACACAGGCCGAGTCGTATGTCCGAACTGTCAGACGGAAACCTCGGGTGCTGCCATCTTCGCCGGGTGTTCACGGTGCGCCGCCGACGGGTCTCCCGTCAATGTGCACCCCGAGTTCGACATCGAGATTGATGTACGCCCGGATGTCTCCGCCCCGGGGATCTTCCGCCACCGTCGATTGCTCCCCTTGCCGGAGGGGATCGACCCGGTCAGCCTGGAGGAAGGCAACACCCCACTGCTCCGGCTCTCACGCCTGGGCACATCCGTCGGCCTTGCCAACCTGTATTTGAAAGATGAGTCCCGTAATCCCACCTGGTCCTACAAGGACCGACTCGCTGCAGTCGCCGTGACCCGAGCCCGGGCCGACGGAGCGGACACCGTTGTGGTGGGAACCACCGGCAATCACGGCGCCGCAGCGGCAGCCTATGCGGCGGCTGCCGGCCTCCGTTGTGTCGTTCTGACTTTGACCTCTGTGCCTCTGACCATGAAGGTTCTCATGCAGGTCTACGGAGCCGAGGTAGTCGCAGTCTCCGATTCGGCCGATCGCTGGACTGTGATGCGGGAGGCCGTCGGCCTACGTGGGTGGGTCCCTTTGTCAGGGCTGACCGATCCACCGGTCGGATCGAACCCGTACGGCATCGAGGGGTATAAGACGATCGCCTATGAACTGGTCGAACAACTCTCCGAGTGTCCTGATATCGTCGTGGTGCCTGTCGCCTATGGAGACGGCCTCATCGGGATCCACCGAGGGTTCCAGGAGTTGTTGTGCCTCGGGAAGATCTCGCATCTGCCGCGTCTCGTGGCCGCGGAACCATTGGGGCCGTACTGGGCCACTCTCCAATCGGGCTCAACAACCCCCCAACGTGTTGGTGGGGGGACGAGTGTTGCGTTCTCTGTCGCCAGCACAGTGGCAACCGCGCAAGGCGTCCGAGCTCTCAGAGAGAGCGATGGCACGGCGGTCGTTGTGGGCGATGACGCTGAGATCCTCGATGCGCAGCGACGCTTGGCGTCGGCAGGGTGCTATTTGGAGCCATCGGCCGCGATCTGCCTCCCGGCCGTCGAACGACTTGTCGCACGAAAGCTCGTCTCCAGGGAAGCCGTTGTGGTGATGATCGGCACCTCCGGCGGGCTCAAAGACATTGAAGCCACCGCGGCGACCCTTCCCCAGGTTCCGCTGATCGAACCCAATCTGGCGGCCTTGGAGGAAGCCCTGGTCACTCAATAAGGGTGCCGCGGACCGCGTCGCCCGACAGCGCTGTTCTGCAGTCGGTTGAAAAAGAAGACCATGGAGGTCACGCGTCACCTCCCTGAAGACGAGTCATCGACCCGTACAGAGCCACGGCGTGGGCGAACTCATCTGCGTCGAAAAGGCTGAGCATGCCGGAGCCCAGCCCTTTGGCCACCTCAATGCAGTATCGAACGACGCCGGCGATGTCGGTGGGATGGTTGGCGCCCGTGGCGGTCCCCGGAACCACCGTCACAGCCGTTGTCGCGATACCGACCACAGGAGCCGTGGTGGCAACGGCCGGCTGCAAGATGCTGTTGACGTGGTAGAGACCGTTGCCGTATGGCGTGATGTCGTAGGTCGATAGTGGAAGCACTCTGGCCGGGCGGCCGGCCACCCATTCGTACAGGTCCAACAGATCTGGAGCGACCGGCAGGATGTATCCCTCCTTGACGGTCGGCGTAATGGCGAAGCCGCGGTGATTGAGAACCCGGTTGCCCTTGGTGGCATCAATTGAGAGCACCGCGTCCATGCGGGGATCTACCTCGTGCGTATTCATCGTCGCCATCGGTACCGGGGGACCCATGAACGGCACTGGGTCGTGAGGAATGGTCGGGGCGTCGGGGCAGATGTGTGTGGTGATGATCACGTCGCCCGACAGGAGATCTCCCCGATCCCGCATCAACGCCAGCTTCAGAGCCGCGGCGACCGCCGCTACCGCCCCGTCGGCATCCGAAACCATCCCGACGGCCCCGGGCCGGGCTCCTACTCCGCCGAGGCGACCGATGATCCCGGTGGTGGGTGCCGAGCTCCCTTCGGAACGACCGTCGGCGCCCGGCACAAGAACCCGGAGAAACGTGGTGGAACCGGAGCCGTGGGAAACGTCGGTGGTTTCGACTTCCAGGCCCCGGCCGCGGAGTCTATCGGCCACCTCGTCCCCGGTGACCCACCCGTCGAGCAAATCGAGGGTGTCCAGAACCTGTCGGAGCGCCATGTGGGGTCCCTGTGTTGCCGATCGCCGTAGTGTACGGAGAGATGGACGCCGAAGCCGCATACCATAAAGCCGTGCTACACCCCGTGCACGGACCGGGGACAATCGAAGCGCTGCGTCGCATCGACGGGATCCGGGTTGAGGCCCCCGAAGATAGCGATGGAGTCGTGGCCGCCCTCGAGGCGGGAGCTGAGATCCTGATCACCTTTGTGTGGGAGGACCGGTTTCTCGCCGGTGGGCTCCGGTGGGTTCAGGCGGTGTCCGCGGGAATGGATCAGTTCCCACTCGAGGCCTTCCGCGCCCGAGACGTCCGTCTCTCCTCCGCCCGGGGAGCCCATGCGCCCGCGGTGGCCGAGCATGCGATCGCCCTCCTGTTGGCCGTCGTGCGCGGGCTGGGGCCGCCGATGCATGACATACCCGACCGGCGATGGTCGGTGCAACCGGCTTTCGAGGTAGAAGGTCGGACTCTCGGAATCTTGGGATTGGGAGCTATCGGAGAAGAAATTGCCCGGCGGGCTGTAGGACTGGGAATGCGGGTCATCGGGACCAAGCGTCGCCCGGAGCTGTACGTCGGAGTGGCCGAGCGAGCCCTCGGTCCTGAGAGAACCATCGATGTGTGCCAACAGGCCGATGCCGTGGTCGTCGCTCTTCCCCACTCAGCGGAGACCATAGGGTTAGTAGGTAGGAGCGAGCTGGCCGCGCTTCGCGACGGATGGCTGGTCAACGTCGGTCGGGGTCCTGTGGTCGATGAAACCGCTCTCATCGACGCGCTCACAGACGGGACCCTGCGCGGGGCGGGTCTCGATGTGTTCGAAGTCGAGCCACTGCCCGCCACGTCACCGCTCTGGGATATCCCCACCGTGGTGATGACCCCCCATTCCGCCTGGTCGTCAGACCGATTGGTGGACCGTCTGGTGGCGCTGTTCGAGCAGAACCTTCGCGCGTATCTAGGACTGGGACCCTGGAAGACACTCATGGTCTGAGGGCGCCGCATACCAAGAGTTCGCGTCTCACCCTCACTCTCAAATTGATAGATTCACTCCCGCGACGACGGGGAGGCTTGGTGAACGGCCTGATCGGGAAACGGGTATTGGTGACGGGTGGGTCCCGGAACCTCGGCGGGGTTATCGCCGAGCGCCTCGCCCGGGGCGGTCTGTCCGTTGCGGTCAACTATCACACCTCCGCATCCGCCGCGCAGGAACTCGTTACCCGCCTGGAGGCAGAGTCGGGTCGGCCACATATCGCGGTTGGGGCCGACATGACTAGGCAGAGCGAAGTGACCGACGCGCTGGCCGCCGCGACCGACGGCCTGGGAGGCACCATCGACATCCTGGTCAACAACGCTGGCCCGTTTGGGATGACCCCGTTCGTCGAGATGAGCGAAACCGAGTGGGACACCGTCTGGGACGCCAACGTCAAGGCTGTCTATCTGGCCGTCCGGGAGGTGGTGCCGGGAATGCGAGCCGCCGGGTGGGGCCGTGTCATCAACATCTCCGCTGTTTCGGCCTATGTGAGAAATCGGTCGATCTACGGCCTCGCCAAGTCTGCAATCGTGACTCTCACCGAGCAGCTGGCGCTTGAGCTGGCTCCCGAGGTCACCGTGAACGCGGTTGCTCCCGGGCAGATTCTCGAGAGTCTCGACGATCTGGGCGAATTCTCGACCGAATGGGCAGAGAAAGTGACGGCCCGCACGCCCGCCGGACGGCTGGTCACCCGCGCCGAGGTGGCCGAGCTCGTCTACCTGCTGTGTACTCCCGCCTTCGACATGATCACCGGAGTCACCATCCCCGTCGATGGCGGGCTTCGTCTCCCCCGTTTCTGAGGAGGGCGAGGCGTGGAAACAACCCGAACCGTGATCGACGCCCTGTATGAGGCCTTCATGGCCGGCGACAGCGACGCGATGTTGGATCTGATGTCCGACGACGTCGTGGTGCTTCCTTGGTCAGGTCGACGCACAGGGCATCGGCCGAGACCGAGCTTTTGTCGCATTTACCAGCAGGTTTGCTCGATGAGCTGGACTTTCGTATCGAACGGACGCTGATCGACGGGGAACGGGCTGCTGTGACCTGGTCCGAGACCGCCCGCACGTGGGACGGTCTGCCATGGGCGGACCACGGGGTCGACGTCTTTCGGGTGCAGCACGACCACATCACCATGCTCCACGAGAACAGCGACGTGCGGATGGTGCACCGTCACTTCGCTCACTACGAGGTATAGGCCGACCCGGATCTCCCCGGCTCACGGTCGATGCTCTCTCGGTTCTGACCCGACGTCGCCTACCGAGATCTATATTGTTTGGAGGGCCACCCAGCCGGCGACCGAGGCAACGTGAAAGAAGGCGAGCAATGATGGAATTTCGTTCTGCCGAGTCAGTCGATGAGGCCCTCGCCTGGCTGACCGAATTGGGCGACGAGGCGCAGGTGCTGGCCGGAGGAACCGACGTGATGCTCCAGCATATGCGGCGGGAGATCACGCCATCCGTTTTCCTTCATATCGGCCGGCTCGACACCCTACGAGAGATCACTGCCAACGACGGTATGTCCATCGGCCCGCTGATTTCACACCGAACTCTTGCAACTGATCCGCGCATCGCCAGGAGTATGCCGGCGCTCACCGAGGCCGCGGAGACAGTCGGAAGTTGGCAGACTCAGGAGGTCGGTACGGTCGGCGGCAACCTCTGCAACGCATCACCAGCAGCCGACACGGTCCCTCCGCTGCTTGTCGCCGGGGCAGTCGTGGAACTATCCAGCACCGGCCACCGGCGCAATATGCCCCTCGACGAATTCTTGGTTGGCAGACGAAGCACGGCCCGCCGATCCACGGAACTGCTCACCGGTATCAGCGCCGATGCCGTCTCTCCGGGAACCGGCGAGACCTACCTGAAAGTGGGGCGGCGCAGTGCCATGGAGGTGGCAATAGTCGGCCTGGCGGTCCGCTTGACCGTAGATCCGGACGACACAGTGACCTCCGCCCGGGTCGCCGTCTGTTCGGTAGCGCCACATCCGTATCGGGCCACAGCCGTCGAACTCATCCTCGAAGGCAGCCACATGGAACCAGACGTCATAGCCGAAGCAGGCCGAGCCTTGACGGCTTCCGCCTCTCCGATCGATGATGCCAGGGCCTCGGCCGATTATCGAGGTCGGGTAATGCCACACCTCCTCGAACGCGCCATCGGCGCATGCCTGCATCGTGCCCGGGCAGGAAGGAAGGGATTGTGAAGCTCTCCTTCAATGTCAACCAGCGTGACGTCACCGTTGACGTCGATGGTGCTGAGCCGCTGCTCCATGTGCTGCGCGAACGGCTGAAGCTAACCGGCACCAAGCAGGGCTGTGACGAGGGTGAGTGCGGGGCGTGTACGGTTCTGGTTGATGGCCGGCCGGTCGATTCCTGCATCCTCCCGGCCGGCGTTGTTGCCGGGCGCCAAATCCGCACCGTCGAGAGTCTGGCCGGTCCCGACGGCCAGCTCGCTGCAATCCAGCAGAGCTTCGTCGACAGGTTCGCCATTCAATGTGGATTCTGCACCCCGGGATTCCTTATGACACTCACCGCCCTCCTCGAAGAGAACCCGCGGCCCGAAGAAACGGAGATCCGCGGCGCGCTTTCCGGCAACCTTTGCCGATGCACTGGGTACTCCACCATCGTTGATGCAGCCCTAGCCGCGACGGGAGATGACCAATGACCCCTTCAGTCGGGCGAAGTGTCCCTCGCCCCGACGCCGACCCCAAGGTGCGTGGCACTGCGGTCTACGGTGTGGACTTCGAAATCGCCGGCACGATGTTCGCTTCCCTGGTTCGTTCGCCGGTGGCCGCCGGCCGGGTGGTCGGCCTCGACACGACCGCGGCGGCAGCGATGCCCGGAGTTCGCGCCGTGATCACACCCGACCAGGCGCCAGCCCATCGCAGCGGACTCGGGCTCAGCGACCAGCCTCTCTTCGCCTCCCCATACATAAGCTACGAAGGTGAACCCCTGGCCGGCGTCGTAGCCAACACCCTCGAGAATGCCCGACAAGCAGCCCGCGCAGTGCTAGTCGACATTGAAGAAGTCCCAGCGATCGCCGACGTTGGTGCTGCCCTCGCCGACGGAGCCCGTTTCATCCACACCGATTGGGCTTCGTTTACTCCGGTACCCGGATTGCCCGATTGGCGACGCTACGGCAACGTTTGCGGCGAGCTGATCTCCGATCCGGGTGGTGTAGATGAAGCGTTCGAATTGGCCGACCTAGTCATTGAGGATCGATTCGAGGCCGGCCGCCAGTACCAGGCTTACCTCGAACCAAAATCGGCCAGCGCGGTGTACGAATCTGGTCGCTACACCATCCACGTCTCACATCAGTACCCGTTCAATGTTCGCGACCGAACCGCCCGAGCGCTCGGAGTTCGTCCTTCGGATATTCGAGTGGTCGGCCATCACATCGGCGGTGGTTTTGGGGCCCGTCTGGATGTGAGCCTAGAACCGTACGCCGGGTTATTCGCCCGGTTGATAGGCGCTCCGGTGAAGCTGGTCAACGACCGTGTTGAAGATATGCTCTCCTGCAATTCTCGAGAGAGTGCCGTTATCAAAGTGCGCTCCGGTGTTACCCGGGATGGGCGCATCGTCGCTCGCGAGTATCTCTGCGACATGGACTCCGGCGCCTACGCGACTGACACCGTGTTCTTGATCAGCATCCCCATGTTCGTAGCAGGTTCGGTCTATCAGGTTGGACCGACCCGAGTCGTGGCACGTGCCGTATACACGAATACAGCCCCCAGTGGCGCCTTCCGGGGTGTGAGCGGCACCTACCTCTACTTTGCGCTTGAACGGCATACGGACAATCTGGCACGAGCCATCGGGATGGACCGCCGAGATTTCCGGATGCGCAACCTGATGACCGACGGTCAATCCATGCTCAACGGACAAGTCCTCTCCGATGCCGGAATCCTCGAGACGGCATTCGATGCAGTCGAAGAAATGGCCCCCTGGGCCAGTCTTGGTGTCGGGCCGAATCGTGGCGTTGGCATCGCCGCCACCGTGTGGCTCACCAACCCGGCCCCCGGACAAGTGACCCTAAAGCTGAACGAGGACGGCACCTTGGGGGTCATCACTGCAGCTACTGAGAACGGATCGGGCGCGGTGGCAATGGGGGTGCGACAGATCGCCGCCGACGAACTTGGGGTGGATCCGAGTGATGTGATTCTCACCATGCCCGATACTGATGGGCAAGGTTTTGACGCTGGTTCACAGGGCAGCCGCACTACCCACATCGTCGGAAGAGCGGTACGAGAAGCAGGCGCCGACTTGCGGCGTCAGATCGTCGAGGCGGGCGCACAACTTCTCGAGGAGTCGACGGAAGACATCGAAATCACCGACGGCATGGTCCGCGTCAAAGGTAGACCTCACCGCCGCCTGAGCCTCGCCGACCTCGCCAAGGGTGCGATGTTTCGACGCGGTCCATTGGCCGCGACGGGTTCCTACGCCACACCCATCCCAAAGTATGATCCCGAATCAGCCACCGGAATGCTGTTCCCAACCTTCCCGACCCCTACCTACCACGTACATGTCGCCGAAGTAGAAGTCGATCCCCATACAGGACAGGTGACCGTCTTGCGTTACCTTGTTGCACAGGAAGTGGGACGGGCTATCAACCCGCAGGGCATTCTCGGCCAGATTCAAGGCGGCGTCGCTCAAGGAATCGGCCACGCACTCTACGAAACTCTGGAGGTCGGGGCTGACGGCCGCTACCGGCAACGTTCATTGGAGGCGTACCGTATGCCGATTGCCCCTGACGTGCCCCGAGTTGAAGCAGCCCTCCTGGAACACCCCGACGAAGCAGGGCCGTACGGTGCCAAAGGCACGGCCGAGCCTCCGATCGTTCCGGTCGCGGCGGCAATCGCAAACGCGATTGCGGACGCGACCGGAGGCAGCATCAACCGGGTACCGATCACCCCTGAGGACGTGCTCGAGGCCTTGGACGGAGCCCAAGATCAGATCAGAGGAGAAGAGGAATGAGGACCATTGGCCGAGAACAGATGCTGGATATCTCAGTTGGAGGAGGTCTGCTCGGGGCAGGAGGAGGTGGATCCGTTCGCGAGGGGAGCAAGCTGGTCGACCGTATTCTTCAGTTCGGGACCAGCGTCGAACTTGCCAAAGCCGACGAGATCGACGATGACGCATGGGGGGCGGTCATCGCCGGGATGGGTTCTCCAGTCGCTTCCAAGAGCAACCCCCGCACCTTCTCGCCGACATGGGCGATGGAAGCACTGGCCGAGGCGCTCGGTTTCGAACCGGCCTTTGTCATTCCTTTCGAAACGGGAGCCGGCAACAGCCTCACACCCATGCAGGTGGCCATCCAAAAGGGCATTCCGGTCGTCGACGGAGATCCGGTCGGACGGGCTGTGCCGCAGATCGACATGACGACCTTTCACCTGGCCGGGATTCCCATCTCACCGCTCGGGCTGGCCAATGAAGAGCACATCACCGCCGTGTTGCGCACGGAGCACCCTTATGACATGGAGCGGGTCGCCCGGGCCATCGCCTCCGAGCTGGGTGGGGTGGCGGCGATCGCCTGCTACGCCATGCGGGGAGCCGATATGAAACGACACATCATCAGAGACACCACCACCCTCTGCGAGAGCATCGGCGCGGCCATCCGCCAAACACAACAAGAGGGCGGCGACGTCGCTGATTCGTTGGTTGCTCGCTTCGACGGATATTTGCTCGGGCGGGGAACGGTCGCTTCCGTCCGATCCGAAACGAGGGGAGGGTTTGATTTCGGCTCCATCGAAGTTGTCGGAGAGTTGCCTCTCAAGGTTTCGTTCCAGAACGAGAACATGGTCGCCAGCCGGGACGGCAAGGTGGTGGCTACCGTCCCTGATCTGATCTGCGCAGTAGACGGCGACGGCATCCCGATGACGAACGCCGACATCACGAAGGGGATGGAAATCGCCTACCTGGGGATGGCAGCTGACCCGGCGTTCCGAACCCCCGAAGCCTTTGATCTCTTCTCGAAATCCCTCGAGGTCCTCGAGTTCCGTGAGGGCTTCTTGCCAATCGAGGAGCGGATGGGATAGGTCGACGCTGTGAGTGCGACAGCGGAGCGGTACCTGGACGGGAAGGTTGCCCTGGTCACTGCTGGGTCACGGAACCTGGGAGCCGCCATAGCGATCGCTCTCGCGGAGCGCGGCGCCGTCGTCGCGGTCAACTACCACACTTCAGCCGTCTTGGCTGAAAGGTTGATCGACTCGCTGTCGACGGTCCGGGGGACACATCTGGCAGTGCAGGGCGACGCTAGCACACCGGCGGGTATGCGCTCATTGTTGCGCGATACCAGCCGGCAGCTGGGCGGCCGGGAAATCCAGGTGCTGGTCAACAACTACGGGCCCTTCGCCATGACGCCGTTCGCCGAGATGCCGGAGGGAGAGTGGGATCGCATCTGGACCGCCAACGTCAAGACTGCCTACGTCGCCGCAAAGGAGGCAGCGCCCGGGATGCGCAAGCTGAGGTGGGGACGCATTATCAACGTGTCGGCAGCGTCGGCCTATCTCCGCAATCACTCGATCTACACACTGGCCAAGGCATCACTCCTCACCCTCACCGAGAGCCTGGCGGTCGAGTTGGGTCCTGAGATCAATGTCAACGCAATCACCCCCGGGCAGATCGCCGAGAGCGCCGAAGACGTCGCCGAGTTCGATCCCAGCTTCGTCGAACGAGCAATCGATCACACTCCCCTCGGGAGGTTGGTCACTCGGAGGGAGGTGGCTGCGGTCGTGGCCGAGTTGTGTGGTCCGCTGTTCGCCGGCGTCACCGGAATCACGATCCCGATCGACGGCGGGTGGCAGCTGCCCCGATTCTGAGGTTCAGCGCGCCAGGTTGCCTCCATCGATGACCATCGTGTGCCCGGTCACGAACGAGGCCGCGTCGGAACACAGCCACACCACGGCTTCGGCAACCTCCTCGGGCAGACCCATCCGCCCCATCGGATGCATGCCCGCCAGCGCCTCACCGAGAACCGGATCAATTCGCAACCGCTCGATCATCGGGGTTTCAATAGCTCCCGGATGCACGGAATTTGCCCTGATGCCGTCTTCGGCGTAGTCGAGCGCAACGCTCTTCGTGAGACCGACCACGGCATGTTTACTCGCCGGATATGGACCCCCGGCGCCGCCCGCCAGTCCGAAAGTCGAAGAAGCGTTGACGATGGAGCCTCCTCCATGCTCGACCATGTGAGCCAGTTCATATTTCATGCAGAAGAAGATCCCGTCCACATTCACCGACATGACCTTCCGCCAGTGGTCGGTAGTGGTCTCGTGGAGTCGCACCCGTTGTCCTTCGACCCCAGCGTTGTTGTACGCCATGTGCAGTCCGCCGAAGTGGCCGATCACCTCGTCGACCATCGCCCGTACTTGCATCTCGTCGGTGACGTCCACCGCGAAGAACCTGGCTTCGCCACCAAGGGCTTCGATCTGCTCCACCGTGGTCCGACCACCCGGCTCATCGATGTCGGCGACCGCCACTCGGGCCCCCCGCTCCGCAAAAGCCAGGCAAGTGGCCCAGCCGATGCCAGACGCTCCACCGGTTACGAGAGCTACTCGATCGTCGAACTCGCCCATCATCCCTCCTTGGGTCAACCAGGACGCTACCTGACCGAATAGCATCGGACGAGCCGAGAGGAGCAACCCATGCCCGACGATCTCGCTGAAACCCTCAGTGCGCACTACCGAGACTGGTTCTCTGCTTTGACCCGTGCCGGTACCGGCCCACTCGAGTCCCTTCTGGCCGAAGAATGGCGCTACACCAACTACGACGGCCTGCTTCGGGGCAAGGAGGAGTATCTCGCATGGGTATCGGGGTTTTCAGATCCTGTCAGCTTTGTCGGACCGTACGACGTTGAAGTCCGCCGCTACGGTGACATAGCCGTGGTCTTCGGCGGGTACCAGGTCTTGCATGAACCCGATCCAAAGCCGCTCGAGTTGCGATTCACCGGTGTCTGGATCCGCCGCGCCGAGCGCTGGCAATGCCTCCTCCACCACAACTCCGAGGTTACGGCGTAGCCGACTGCCATGATTTCGAGTCGCAGACCCGAGGCAGCGATCCGATGTTGCGGCACCGGGGCGGTCGGCTGCTGTTGCTGGGGGGGGGGTTGGTGCGAAGG